>NZ_WBKP01000003.1 GCF_009602465.1 Cumulibacter manganitolerans
GCCTCCGTACTGCTGTACCCGATCAAGAAAGTCAGCCTGGGCGGAGGTAGACGTGATCCTCTGGAGGATCCGCTCCATCGCGCAGCGCGCGTCCCCCGATGCCCAGAACGGCGCCGACGCCCAGGACCGCGACACCAGCGGGCAGGGCCGCGGCACCAGCGGGCAGGACCGCGACACCAGCGGGCAGGACCGCGGCACCGGCGGGCAGGACGGCGGCTCAGGCGCCCCCGCCGCCGAGGACCGCGGCGCCGGCGCGCACATCCAGTACTGGGCGCCGGACGCGCTGGGCTGGGAGCCGCTGGGGCTGGACCACGACGGGTTCTTGACGTGGCTGCTCGGTGACGCCGTCGACGAGTTCTACGCGGCTTCCCGGTGGTCGGGCTGGACGCCGCACACCGACCGCTTCGGGCCGGCGGACGGCGTGCTCGTCGACCCGCCGCTGTGGTCGCAGGACGCCGAGGACATCGACGACTGCACGATCACGCCCGCGCCGTTCGAGCAGGTGATCGCGGCCGCGGGCAGCGGCGTCGAGGTGGCGGGCGGCGACCCGTACCCGCTCACCTCCGCGCAGTGGCGCGCTGCGCTCACCCGCGGACCGTCGAGCGAGCCCTCTTCACGGTCCTGAGCGAGCACCGCGGCGGCCTAGGTGCCTGGTTACGCACGCCAGACGCTGCACAGGTCGGCACCTTGAGCGGGCCCCTTCCCTGGTCGTCGAGCGAGCGAGCCCCCTTGGGGCGAGCGATGTCGAGACGCCGGGAGCCGACAATGTCGCCGGTGCGCGCGGTGGCCGTTCACAGGTGGCCGGTTGTGCACAGGTCCCTGCTGTAGCGGGGTTCTGGTGCGGAAATCTTGTCGGTGCCGGTCCGTAGATTCAGGGGCATGATCAGCAGCCCGCCCGTGACGGACCCGGGAGCCGACGTGGCCTCGCCGGTGGCGGTAGTGCGCGGCGCGTGGCTGGCGGTGCAGCAGCTCGCCCTCGATGCCGCGGCAGCGCCAGCCGGCACGGCGGATGCGGCTGCGGACACGGCCGAGCAGGGTCTGGGCGGTGTGAGTGATGCGGGTCTGATCGACATGCTCGGTGATCTGCGGCGGCTGCGGGCGGCGGTGGCCGCGGTGGAGGCGCACGTGCAGGTCGCCTTCGATGCCTCACTCCGCGGCGCCGCTCTGGCGGCGGGGGCGACCCGTCAGGATGCCGGTAAGGGCATCGCCGAGCAGGTCGCCCTCGCGCGTGGCGTGTCGCCGTGGCGGGCCGCGAACGACCTCCCCCTCGCCAAGGGCCTCGTGCGCGAATTGCCGCGGACCCTCGCGCTGCTGACCGGCGCGGCGATCGGCGAGCAGGCCGCGCAGAACGTGGCCCGCGAGACCGTGTGCCTGATGCCCGAGGACCGCGCGGTGGTGGATGAGAAGCTGAGCGAGCGGCTCGGTGGGATGAGCCCGAAACGGGCGGCGGCGACCGCCCGCGCGGAGGCCGCGAAAGTGGACGCCGAGTCGGTGGTGCGGCGTATCCGGATGGCCGAAGCGGATCGCTGCGTCACGCTCCGGCCGGCGCCGGATGCGATGGTGTATCTCAGCGCGTTGCTGCCGGTCAAGGACGGCGTCGCCGCCTACGCCGCCCTATCCCAGCAGGCCGACACTCTCAAGGCGAGCGGTGATGAGCGGTCCCGCGGCGCGATCATGGCCGACGCGCTCCTGCACCGATTGACCGGGTACGCCTCATCCGAGCTGATCCCGGTCGAGGTCCAGCTCGTCATGCCCGCCACCACCCTCCTGCCCTCGCAGTCCGCGGAGCCCGGTGATGCCGAGGCACCCCCGGCGGGTGGGGAGTGTGGCTGGATCGGGGAGCATCCCATCCCGGCGGTGATCGCCCGCGACATCGCCCTCGCCGCCGGGGTCGAGGAGGCGGCGCGGTGGATCCGCCGGCTGTTCGCCGACCCGATCAGCGGGGAGATCACCGCAGCCGACGCGACGCGGCGGCGGTTCACCGGCGCCACCCGACGCGCCATCATGGCGCGCGACCGGGACTGCCGCGGCTGCGGCGCACCCATCCGCCACCTCGACCACATCCGGCCCCACGCCGCCGGTGGGCCCACCACGATCGCGAACGGGCAAGGCCTGTGCCAGCGGTGCAACCAGGTCAAGGAACAACCCGGCTGGCGCACCCAGCCCCGGATCATCGAAGGCCGGCACGTCACCGTCACCACCACCCCCACCGGCCACGCCTACGTCAGCACCCCGCCACCCCCGGTCACCGAACCGCCACCGCGACAGGTCACCAGCCTCGAGCAGCACCTACGGAGACGACTCGCCGAGCACCTCGGACCCCGGGCCGGCTAAGCCCATTCGCGGCGCACTTCGGTACCGAAACCACCCAGATCCGGTACCGAAGCACGCCGCGAACAGGAACCGAAGCTCTAGAGGAGGCCGTAGGCGACCGCCCCCGACCGGTCGGTCAGTAGCCCGAACTGAGCGGAAAGCGCTCAAGCGGCTCGACGACGCGCTGCGCGAACCGGCCGATGTGCTCGACCTCGAACGTGACCACGTCGCCGGGCCGCAACCAGCCGCGAAAGCCGTCCGGGTCGGTACGGGAGTGCTCGAGCAGGCAGCCGCGCCCGACCGTCCCGCTGCCGAGCACGTCACCGGTGCGCAGCGTCGTCCCGCGTGAGGTGTAGGCGACGACGTCGTCGAACGACCAGTCGATGCTCGACCAGTTCCCGGTGCTGAACGGCTCGCCGTTGATCTCCACGGTCATCGCCGCATCGAACCCCTTGCCGGCGGCGTACGGCGCGAACTCGTCGGGAGTGACCAGCACCGGCCCGAGGGTGGTCGCGCCGTCCTTGCCCTTGGCCGGACCCAGCCGCAGAGCCATCTCGTTCTGCTGCAGGTCGCGCGCGCTCCAGTCGATGTAGATCGTGTAGCCGGCGATGTGCGCCGCGGCGTCCTGCGGGGAGACATTGGACGCCGGCACCCCGATGACGGCCGCGACCTCCAGCTCGTAGTCGAACCGCTCGCAGCCGGGCGTGATGCGCACGTCATCCTGCGGGCCGATCACGCCGGCCGCGTTCGAGAAGTAGAACGTCGGGAACAGCGAGTGGCTCTCGTGCAGATCCCCGCCCGCGTTGCGGATGTGCTCGTGGAAGCACATCGAGTCGCGCACCTGCGGGGGATCGACCGGTGCGAGCACCCGTACCGTCTCGGCGGCGATCGGCTCGGAGGTCGCGAGAGCATCCTGCCCGAGCGCCAGCACGGCGTCGTTGCCGCGACCGATCACGTCGATCAGGCGGGCCGCGTTCGGGAAGGGGTAGATGGCGTCCCCGGACAGCACGCCCGCCGCGGCGCCGTCCGCCGCTTCGAAGGTGATCAGCTTCACGGTCGCTCCCGGCGTCGGGCTACTTCGTCGCGGAGCCGTCGCGCAGCGCGGCGTACCACTTCTCGCAGTCGTCGTACGACGGCAGCAGCCCTTGCTCCTTGGCCTCGGTCAGCGTCGGCGCGGCGGTGTCCTTCGGCGACAGCAGCAGCTCGATGTCGTTCGGGATCGGCAATCCGAGCTCGGGGTCCAGCGGGTTGAGGCCCTTCTCCAGCGTCGGGTTGTACCCGGCGGAGCAAAGGTAGATCAGCGACGAGTTGTCCTCGAGAGCCACGACGGTGTGGCCGATGCCTTCGGAGACGTAGATCGCGCGGTGGTCCTTCGCATCGAGCTTGACGACGTCGACCTCGCCGAAGGTCGGCGATCCGTCGCGGATGTCGACGACGATGTCGAGGAAGGAGCCGGCGGGGCAGTAGACGTACTTCGCCTGGCCCGGAGGGACGAGCGCGTAGTGGACGCCGCGCACGGTGCCCTTCTTGGAGACCGAGTGGTTGGCCTGCACCAGGTCGAGGCGGTGGCCCAGCTTCTCCTCGAGGGGCTCGGCGCGGAAGCACTCGAGGAAGATGCCGCGGTCGTCCGGGAAGACCTTGGGGGTGAACTCGAGGATGCCGGGGAATTTCAGATCGCGTACGTCCATGCCCACAAACTACCGGGTGCTCACCCTGTGGGACGATGGCACGTAGCGCAATCGGCTCGGACACCATCCGGGAGCGCTCAGCGCGGCTCACCCATGCCGCGGCGCAACCCCACCCCAGCCAGTTTTGCCCTGCCTTCAGAGGAGAGAAGTGAAGTACCCCGAACCGCCGCCCATCGACCCCGCCATGCAGTCGATCTTCGACGCGCACGACCACGGGAAGATCTCCGTAGAGCTCAAGAACCCCATCGACAGCACCGAGGTGCTCTCGAAGGTGTACTCGCCGGGCGTAGCCGAGGTATGCACCCGCATCGCCGACTACCCGCCGGAGAAGAAGAAGTACACCGCGGCTCCCGGAATCGTCGCCGTGGTGTCCGACGGCACCGCCGTCCTCGGCCTCGGGAACATCGGCGCGGACGCCTCCCTGCCGGTCATGGAGGGCAAGGCGGGCCTGTTCAAGCAGTTCGCCGGTATCGACTCGTTCCCGATCGTGCTCGACACCACCGACGTGGACGAGATCGTCGCGACCGTCAAGGCGATCGCGCCGTCCTTCGGCGGTATCAACCTCGAGGACATCTCGGCGCCCCGCTGCTTCGAGGTCGAGGACCGGCTCAAGGCCGAGCTCGACATGCCGGTCATGCACGACGACCAGCACGGCACCGCGATCGTCGTGACGGCGGCGCTGCGCAACGCGCGGATGCTGTCCGGCCGCAAGGACGGCGAGATGCGGATCGTGATCGCCGGCGCCGGAGCGTCCGGCATCGCCTGCGCGAAGATGCTCTACTCGACCGGCGTACGCGACATCATCCTGACGGACTCCAAGGGCGCCATCCACCCGTGGCGGCACGACCTGACCCCGGTCAAGCAGCAGCTGCTGTCGTGGACCAACCACGAGGGCATCCGCGGCACCACCGAGGAGATCCTGGCCGGCAAGGACTGCTTCATCGGCCTGTCGGGCTCGACGATCAGCGAGGAGGCGATCGCGTCGATGAACCACGACCCGATCATCTTCGCGCTGTCGAACCCGACGCCGGAGATCCACCCGGACATCGCGCGCAAGTACGCCACCGTGGTGGCCACCGGTCGCTCGGACTTCCCGAACCAGATCAACAACGTGCTGGCCTTCCCGGGCATCTTCAAGGGTGCCTTCGAGGCGGGCGCGACCGCGATCACCGACGAGATGAAGATCGCCGCGTCGGTCGCCATCGCGGACGTCGTCCTCGACGAGATGAGCACCGAGAAGATCATCCCGGACCCCTTCGATCCGCGGGTGGTTCCGGCGGTGACCGCCGCCGTCAAGAAGGCGTGGCTCACCGGCAAGGGCGACTGGGTCATCCGCTAGCGCGGCCGGTCCGGCGCCGCCCGGCAGAGGGCGCCGCCGGACCGGACGCGACAGCACCCAACGCAGAAGCGGGCTTCGTGGGCAGAAGCGGGGAAGTTTCCCCGCTTCGACCTACGAAGCCCGCTTTCGTCTGCGAGCGAGGCTAGCCGTCGTCGTCCTCGTCATCGCGGGCGAGGAACACCGCCAGCTGGTCGACGGCGTTCTCGAACTGCGGATGCAGGTCGATGAAGGTGCGCATCCGGTCGCACAGCCAGTCGACGCTGAGCTCCTCGTCCTCGCGGCGCTGCTCGAGCTCCTCGATGCCGCGGTCGGTGAAGTACATGCCCGGCTAGCCCAGCGCGCGCTCGATGAGCTCGGTCTGGGTGCGGTCGTGCACCTTCTTGAACCCGACCGCCGGCGAGGCGGACGCCGGCCGCGAGACGCCCTGCAGTGCAGGGGTTCCGGCGGGCAGCTCGGCCGGCAGGTTCATCGCCATGAACGACCACGCGCCCATGTTGGCCGGCTCCTCCTGCACCCACACCAGCTCCTGCAGGTTGGGGTACTTCGCCAGCTCCTCGGCGATGTAGGACCCGGGCACCGGGTACAGCTGCTCCACCCGCAGGATCGCCACGTTGTCCTTGCCGGCCTTGTCGCGGGCGGCGAGGAGCTCGTAGTTGATCTTGCCGGAGGCCAGCAGCACGCGGGTCACCTTCTGCGGATCCGCGCCCGGGTCGCCGATGACGTGCTGGAAGTGCCCCTCGGTGAAGTCGGAGACCTCGGACGTGGCGGCCTTCGCGCGCAGCAGCGACTTGGGCGTGAACAGCACCATCGGGCGGTGGATGTTGTCCAGCGCGTGCCGGCGCAGGATGTGGAAGTGGTTGGCCGGGGTCGAGCAGTTCGCGACCGTCATGTTGTCTTCGGCACACATCGCCAGGTAGCGCTCGATGCGCGCCGACGAGTGGTCGGGACCCTGGCCCTCGTGGCCGTGCGGCAGCATGAGCACGACGCCGGAGCGCTGGCCCCACTTCGCCTCGCCCGAGGTGATGTACTCGTCGATGATCGACTGGGCGCCGTTGGCGAAGTCGCCGAACTGCGCCTCCCACACCACGAGCGCCTCGGTGTTCTCGACCGAGTAGCCGTACTCGAAGCCCATCGCGGCGTACTCCGACAGCAGCGAGTCGAAGACCCAGAACCGGGCCTGGCCCTTGCCGAGGTACAGCAGCGGGGTGTACTCCTCGCCGTCGTTGCGGTCGATGAGCACGGCGTGCCGCTGCACGAAGGTGCCGCGGCGCGAGTCCTGTCCGGCGAGCCGGACCGGGACGCCCTGCGCGAGCAGCGAGCCGAAGGCGAGGATCTCGCCCATGCCCCAGTCGATGCCGCCCTGGGTCACCATGTTGGCGCGCCGCTCGACGAGCTTCTGCAGCTTCGGGTGCACCGAGAAGCCCTCGGGGTAGGAGACGTGGACGTCGCCGATCCGCTTGAGGATCTCCGGCGAGACGCCGGTCTCCACCTCGGAGTCGTCGCGCTGCTCCATCTCCGGCTTCTGGCCGGTCGGCGGGTCGGACTCGCGGGTCTCGACGAACACCTGCTCGAGGCGCTTCTGGTAGTCCTGCAGGGCCTCGGTCGCCTCGTCCATCGTGATGTCGCCGCGGCCGACGAGCGCCTCGGTGTAGAGCTTGCGCACCGAGCGCTTGGCGTCGATGACGTCGTACATCAGCGGCTGGGTCATCGACGGGTCGTCGCCCTCGTTGTGCCCGCGGCGGCGGTAGCACACCATGTCGATGACGACGTCCTTCTTGAACGCCTGGCGGTACTCCACGGCCAGCCGGGCGACGCGCACGCACGCCTCCGGGTCGTCGCCGTTGACGTGGAAGATCGGCGCGGACACCATCCGCGCGACGTCGGTGCAGTACAGCGAGGAGCGGGCGGCCGCGGGCGAGGTGGTGAAGCCGACCTGGTTGTTCACGATGATGTGCACGGTGCCGCCGGTGCGGTAGCCGCGCAGCTGCGACAGGTTGAGCGTCTCGGCGACGACGCCCTGCCCGGCGAACGCGGAGTCGCCGTGCAGCAGCACCGGCAGCACGGTGAAGCCCTGCTCGCCCTTGTTGATCTTGTCCTGCTTCGCGCGCACGATGCCCTCGAGGACCGGGTCGACGGTCTCCAGGTGCGAGGGGTTGGAGGTCAGCGACACGGTGGTGGAGTGCCCGGTGACCGGGTGGGTGAACTCGCCCTCGGCGCCCAGGTGGTACTTCACGTCGCCGGAGCCGTGCGCGGTGGACGGATCGATGTTGCCCTCGAACTCGCGGAAGATCTGCCCGTAGGACTTGCCGACCGTGTTGGCCAGCACGTTGAGCCGGCCGCGGTGCGGCATGCCGATCGCGACCTCGTCGAGCTCGTGCTCGGCGGCCCGCTGCAGGACGGCGTCCAGCAGCGCGATGACCGTCTCGCCGCCTTCGAGCGAGAACCGCTTCTGGCCGACGAACTTGGTGTGCAGGAACGTCTCGAACGCCTCCGCGGCGTTCAGCCGCCCGAGGATGTGCTTCTGCCACTCGACCGGCATCCGCTCCGAGACGCCCTCGATCCGCTGCTGGATCCAGGCCCGCTCCTCCGGGTCGGTGATGTGCATGTACTCGACGCCGACGGTGCGGCAGTAGGCGTCACGCAGCACGCCGAGGATGTCGCGCAGCTTCATGACCTCCTGGCCGGCGAAGCCGCCGACGGGGAACTCGCGGTCGAGGTCCCACAGGGTCAGGCCGTGGCTGCGGATGTCGAGATCGGGGTGGGTGCGCTGCTGGTAGTTCAGCGGGTCGGTGTCGGCCAGCAGGTGGCCCTTGGTGCGGTAGGCGTCGATCAGCTCGATGATCCGCGCGCCCTTGCTGATCTGGCCTTCCTGGTTGCGGGTGATGTCGGGCATCCAGCGGACCGGCTCGTAAGGGATCTTCAGCGCGTGGAAGATCTGGTCGTAGAAGCCGTCCTCGCCCAGCAGCAGCGCGTGCAGCCGGCGCAGGAAGTCGCCGGAGTACGCGCCCTGGATGATGCGGTGGTCGTACGTCGAGGTGAGCGTCATGATCTTGCTGACCGCGAGATCGGTCAGGGTGGACTCGCTCATGCCCTGGAACTCGGCGGGGTAGTCCATCGCGCCGACGCCGATGATGGCGCCCTGGCCGCTCATGAGGCGGGCCATCGAGTGGTTCGTGCCGACCGTGCCGGGGTTGGTCAGCGAGATGGTGGTGCCGGCGTAGTCGTCCATCGTGAGCTTGTTGTTGCGCGCGCGCCGCACGATGTCCTCGTACGCGGCGAGGAACTGCGCGAAGTCCATCTGCTCGCAGTTCTTGATGCTCGCGACGACCAGGGTGCGGGTGCCGTCGGGCTTCTGCAGGTCGATGGCGAGGCCGAGGTTCACGTGCGCCGGCTTCACCAGCGTCGGCTTGCCGTCGACCTCGGCGAACGAGTGGTTCATCTCCGGGAAGTCGGCCAGCGCCTTCACCAGCGCGTACCCGATGAGGTGGGTGAAGGACACCTTGCCGCCGCGGGAGCGCCCGAGGTGGTTGTTGATGACGATTCGGTTGTCGGCGAGCAGCTTCGCCGGGACGGCGCGGACGGACGTCGCGGACGGGATCTCCAGCGACTTCTCCATGTTCTTCACGATCGCGCCGGCGGCGCCGCGCAGCTGCTGGTACTCGCTGTCGGACGACGCGGGGGCGGCCGCCGCCTTCTTCTCCGCCTTCTTCTCCGGCGCCTTCGCCTCGGCCTTCGCGGTCTCGGCGATCTTGCGGGCCGTGGCGGCGTTGGTGAGCGAGTCCACCTTGCCGTCCTGGGCGGTGTTGTCGGCCGGCTTGGGCTCGTCGACCTCGGCCGGCTTCTCCTGTGGCGTGGGGGCGGGGACGTCCACCGGGGCCGCCTTGGCCGGGGCGCTCGGGGCGCTCGCGCTCGACGGGGCGGCAGGCGCGCCTCCGTTCGCCGCCGGCTTCACCGCGGGGCCGTCCGAGCCCGACGCCGAGGGCTTGTAGTCGGCGAAGAACTCGTGCCACGCAGGGTCGACCTGGTCGGGCGACTCGAGATAACGCTGGTACATGTCCTCGATGACCCAGTCGTTGGTGCCGAAGTCGGACTTCGACGAGGCGTGGGGAGTGGCAGATTCCTGCTGTGTCGACACGATGCGCGGTCGCCTTTTCTTATCTCGATGGAGTGTTCTCGCGCGCGCGAGCGCAATAGATACGCCCGAGGTTACGCCCTCGGCGCGAGGTGATGCACGGCACACCCGATCTTTCGGCCGCCCGTGGGGGAACCCGGCTCAGGAGACCTCGCGACGGGTCGAGACGAGGTACCCGACGAGGGCCAGGACGGCGGCGTACGCCGCGAGCAGCAGCCCTCCGCCGACCGGGCTCAGCAGGTCGGTGTTGCGGTCGCCCACCTGGGCGTACGTGTACAGCGCGGAGGCAGCGCCACCGGGCAGCATCCGGTACACGTCGCCGGTCGCGGGGATCGCGCGCAGGATCGGTTCGATCACGAACATGTACGCCAGCAGACCGCTGACGGCGCCGATCTGGTTGCGCGCCAGCGCGCCGACCGACACGCCGATGATGCCGTACAGCGCCGCCGCGATCGCGGCGCCGGCGAGGACCTTGCCGTTGTCGCCGGCGAGGGTGAAGTCGCCGCCGGCGGCCGCGATCCAGATCCAGGCCAGGCCGACGACGAAGACCGCCGCGACGACGGCGTACGCCACGCCCAGCAGCAGGTAGGTCACGAGCTTCGCCAGAACCACCTGCCACCGGTGCGGCGAGACCAGGAACGTGGGGGCCATCGTCTTGTGGCGGTACTCCGCCGTCATCCCGATAACGCCGAGGATCGCGATGAAGATCGTGGCGGACGCGGGCGCGGCGAGCACCAGCTTCTGCAGCTCGGGCGAGTCCACGGGCGGGAACACCGGCCGGCCGGTGCGGTCGTCGACGGTGCCGGCGAACGACAGCATCAGCGAGGCCTGCACCAGCGCGAGGACGACGCAGCCGATCAGCAGCCAGATCCACGTCTTGGTGGTGAAGAACTTGCGCAGCTCGGACTTGATCAGCTTCACGATCGGTGCCCTTCGTGGCCGTCGGGAGCGGTCTCGTACTCGCCCTGCCCGGCGGTCAGCTGGAAGTACAGGTACTCGAGGTCCTTCTTGTCGTCGACCAGCTCGTGCAGCACGGTCTGCGTCGCGAACGCGACCTCGCCGACCTCGCTGGTGGGCAGACCGGTGACCCGCAGCCCCTGCGCGTCGCGCTCGACGGACCGCGGGTGGGCGCGGCGCAGCTCGGCCTCGAGGCGGCTCAGGTCCGGCCCGCGCACGAGGGTGACGCGTTCGAGGGAGCCGGAGAGCTCGGCGACCGTGCCCTCGCGCACCAGGCGCCCCTTGGCGATGATGACGACGCGGTCGACGGTCTGCTCGACCTCCTGCAGCAGGTGGCTGGAGACCAGGATGGTGCGGCCCTGCCCGGCCAGGTGGCGGAGGAAGCGCCGCAGCCACGCGATGCCCTCCGGGTCCAGCCCGTTGGCCGGCTCGTCCAGGATCAGGATCTGCGGGTCGCCGAGCAGCGCGGTCGCGAGCCCGAGGCGCTGGCGCATGCCGAGCGAGTAGCCGCCGGCCTTCCGGCGGGCGGCCTTGTCCAGCCCGACCAGCGAGAGCACCTCGTCGGCGCGCGCGTCCGGCAGGCCCGCGGCGGCGCAGTACACGCGCAGGTGGTCGCGGCCGCTGCGGCCGGGGTGGAACGAGGGGTCGAGCACCGATCCCACGACCCGCAGCGGGTCGGTCAGCTCGGCGTACGGCCGGCCGTTGATCGACGAGCTGCCGGAGGTGGGGCTGCCCAGGCCGAGCAGCATCCGCAGGGTGGTCGACTTGCCCGCGCCGTTCGGTCCGAGGAAGCCGGTGATCGACCCGGGCTCGACGGTGAAGCTGAGGTCGTCGACGGCCGTGGCGTCGCCGTACTTCTTGGTGAGGTGCGAGGCCACGATGCGGCCTTCGACGGCGGCGCTCGATGCGGTGGTCACGCCCAGCACCCTACCTGTGGCCCGGTACCGTGGACGGACGCGTCTGCAGCCGTCGTCCCGTCCTGCAGCCAGGGAGGTTGCCGGTGATCGACTGGCTTCGATATGTGGCCATCGGCCTCGCGCTCGCGCTCGCGCTCGCGGCGTACGTCGAGTTCCGCCGGGGGCGCCCTCCCGGCCGGCTCGCCCTCGGCCTGCTCGTCGCCGGGCTGGTGCTGGTCGTCGGGCAGACGGTGGTCGCGAGCGTGCAGCTGGCCGGCGGCCACCACCTCTCCGAGCCGGCGACGTTCATCGGCTACCTGGGTACGACGGTGATCATGCTGCCGGCCGCGGGATACGTCGCCCGGCTCGAGCGCTCGCGGTGGAGCTCGCTGGCGATCGTCGTGGCGGCCCTGGTGGTGGCGGTGCTCGAGGTGAGGTTGCAGCAGATATGGACACGATGAGCGCGCGGGGGACCGGACCTGGCCGGATCCTGGTCATGGTCTACGCGATCTTCGCGCTCGCGGCCGGCGCCCGCGCCGGTGTGCAGATCGCGACGAAGCTCCAGCACGCGCCGGTGGCGTACGTGCTGTCCGCCGTGGCGGCGCTGATCTATCTGCTCAACGCGATCTTCCTCGGCCGCGCGTCGGCGTCGTCGTGGCGGGTGGCCCGCGCCCTGTGCCTGGTGGAGCTGGTCGGTGTGCTCGCCGTCGGGACCGCCAGCCTCGTCGTGCCGCAGGAGTTCCCGGACGCCACGGTGTGGTCGCGGTTCGGCATCGGCTACGGGTTCGTGCCGCTGGTGCTGCCGATCCTCGGCCTGGCGTGGCTGGGCCGCACCCGGCCCGACCGCGGCTGACTGCGCCGCGCGCCGCGGGTGGTAGACCTTGTGCATGACCGAACAGAACGATCTCGTCCTCTACGAGGTGACCGATCGCGTCGCGACGCTCACCATGAACCGCCCGGACCGCGGAAACGTGTACAACTGGGACCTCGCCGACGCGCTCAACAAGGCGCTGGAGAAGGCTGACGCCGACGACGAGGTGCGCGTCGTCATCGTGACCGGTGCCGGGAAGTACTTCTGCGTCGGCATGGACATCAACGCCTTCGGCGACCTCGGCAACGAGACGGCCGAGACGATCGGCGGCTGGACCCGGGACGGCGGCGGCACGACGGCGCTGCAGATCCTGCGCATGGTCAAGCCGGTGATCATGGCGATGAACGGCTCCGCGGCCGGCATCGGGATGACCATGACGCTCGGCGCCGACATCCGGATCGCGGCCGAGGGCGGCAAGTACGCGATGCCGTTCACGCGGCGCGCGATCGCCCCGGAGGCCTGCTCGACCTGGATCCTGCCGCGCATCGTCGGGATCACCCAGGCCCTCGAATGGGTGATGACCGGGCGGACCTTCAGCGCCCAGGAGGGCAAGGACGGCCGGCTCTTCTCGTACGTCGTCCCCGCCGACCAGGTGCTCGCGAAGGCCCGCGAGCTCGCCGCCGACATCGTCGAGAACACGTCGCCGATCTCCGTGGCGGCGTCCCGTCAGATGCTGTGGCGCGGCCTCGGCTTCGACTCGCCGTGGGACGGCCACCGCCAGGAGTCCGAGGCGATCATCCGGCTGGTCGGCGGCCCCGACGGCACGGAGGGCGCGAAGGCGTTCCAGGAGAAGCGCGAGGCGGTGTTCGCCTCGACGATCTCCGACGACTACGAGTTCGAGTGGCCGCGCTGGCCGGAGCGGCCGGCCGACGTCGAGCAGAAGTGAGCGACCGGTCGCGTCCGGCGGTGGCGGTACGTGACCTGGTGATCGGCGGGCTGCTCGACGGCGTCGGCTTCGACCTCGGTGCAGGCGAGTGCCTGGTCATCCTCGACGAGCACGACGCGCGGCGTACCGCGCTGCTGCAGGTGCTCGCGGGGGCCCGGCGCCCGGACGCGGGCACCGTGCACGCACCTCCCGCCGCGGCGGTCTGGCACGCCGACGGGCTGCCCGAGCAGGCGCCCGTCGAGCAGTCTGTGCGCGACCTGCTCGGGTGCGCCCCCGAGCAGGCCCGCGCGCTGCTCGCCGGCCTCGGGCTGGCCCACCGCGCCACGCACGAGCCGTGGGCGATGTCGGCGGGTGAACGCCGCCGCATCGCGGTCGAGGTCGCGCTGTCCGGTCCGGCTGCGCTCGTCGTCCTGGACGAGCCCGAGCGGGGGCTGGACAAGCAGTCGCTGCGCTGGCTCGCCGCGCGCGTCCGCGCCGTGGTGGACGCCGGACGCACCGTGGTCGTCGCGACGTACAACGAGTGGCTCGCCGACGCGGTCGGCGACATCGTCGTCGAGGAGCTCTGAGACGGGCCGCGGCACGGGGCGCGCGGGCTCTGAGGGCTAGACGGTGACGGACTTGCAGGACGCCAGGACGTTCTTGCCGGGCCCGATGTTGATCGCGAACACGCACACGTCGTTGCGGCCCTTGACGGCGGTGCCGAACGACGTGCGATAGCCGTGCGCCCCGAAGACGCCGTACGGATAGAGCTGCGGGCTGGGCTGGTTGGCGGTGCTGTAGGCGACCACCGACCCGTTGAGGGTGAGCATCACGGTCACCGGGCTCAGCGGCGCGTTCAGGTCGAACGCGTAGCCGCTGGCGGTGATCGTGCCGCCGCTCGCGCTGAGGTAGAGATCGGCCTGCGGGTCGTACGCCGGCGTGCTGAGCGTCTTGCACTCGACCAGCCCGCTGGCGCCGGGGCCGAGGTTGAACGCCCAGAGGCACACCTCGGTGCTGGCCGTCCCCGGCGCCGGCAGGGTGCTCACGAAGCCGTGGTTGCCGGGGACGCCGTAGGTCGCCAGCTCCGGGCGCGGCGCGTTGGCGTAGAGGTACTGCTTGATCTCGCCGTTGACCGTGAGCATCACGGTCACGGTGCCCGCGGGGTCGTTCGGGTCGAAGGCCCACCCGTTGATCGAGAGCTGCTCGCCGTTGCTCGAGGCCGCCAGCGCACCGACCGGGTTCAGCGCCGGCACGGTGACCTGCTTGCAGGCGACCGTCTTGTTCGCGCCCAGGCCGATGTTGAGCACGAACAGGCACACCTGGGTGGAGCCCGACTTCGGGCCGGCCACCTGGCCGGACACGCCGTGCGCTCCCGGTACGCCGTACGGGTAGAGCTGCGGGCTGGGCCGGTCGGCGTAGGAGTACGCCGCCACCGCGCCGCCCACGGTGATCATCACGGTCGTCGGCTTGGACAGCGCGTCCGGGTCGAAAGCCCATCCGTCGAAGCTGATGATGCCCGTCGGGTCGATGGACGCGGCGAGGTCGCCCTGGGGATCGTGCGCACCCGGCGGCCCGCAGGCGGCCTGCACCGACTGCACGGCGGCCTGCGCATCGACGATGCCGCTGCCCTGATGGTCGGTGCTCACCCCGCTGACCGGGGACGCCGTGCCGGTGAGCGCGCTCTGTACGGCGTCGGCAGTGGCGCAGGGGGCCACCTGCCGGACGAGCGCCGCGACGGCGGCGGCGTGCGGTGCGGCCGCGGACGTGCCGTAGAACCGCCAGACGCCGCCCACGTTGCTGCCGAAGAAGGAGTTGCGGACGCCGTCGGTGGCGGTCAGGTCGACCGTCGTGCTCTGGCACGAGGCGAGCCGGGCCGCGGGTGTGCTGCCGACCACGGGACCCCAGCAGGTCAGCGACGGACCGGCCGCCGAGTAGCCCTCGAGCACCGACTTCGAGGAGTACGGATGGGCCGCGACGGAGATGGTGGCCGCGGAGACGTTGTGCCCGTAGGCGCTGGGGCCGACGACGTCGGTGCCCTTGCCGGCCGGCAGGTCGGTGGAGGTGATCGTGCCGTCGACCGTGACGATGCGGAACGCCGGCGCGGCGGTGCCGGCGTACCGTACGACGACGATCGCGACGGTCCCGGACTGCGCGAGGCTCAGCCACTCGAACGCCTGCTGCGACAGGGCGTTGTCGTCCCAGCCACAGCCGATCAGCGTGTTCGAGGTGGTGTCGATCGCGCACAGGTCGAGGTCGGTGGCCACGCCGTACTGTGGCTCGTTCCAGCCGAGCGCCAGCGAGATGGGCTGGCCGACGCCGAGCGTCCAGGACGTGTCGACCGCGGAGCCCGGATCGAAGTCGTGGCAGGTCAGGCCCGGCACCCCGTACGCCTGGACGATCGCCGACGGACAGGCTGCCGGGCGGAACGCGTCGGTGCGGTAGCTGCCGACGTCCTTGCCCGCGACGACCTGGTTGGTGTTGCCGGCGCTGCTGAAGTAGCTCACCCCCGCCGCGGTGACGTCGCTGATCGCCTTCGCGACCACGCCGTCCTGGTACATCGGCTCGGCGAAGTAGGTGACGTCGTCGACGATGACCGTTGCGCCCTGGTTGGCCAGCGCTCGGATGTGGTCGGCGAGGTCGGCCTGGGTGCTGCCGTAGTCGGCGAACAGGATCTTGGCGCCCGGGGCGAGGTCGTGCACGATCTGCGCCATCGCGCGGCCCTCGTCCGTGCCGCCCGCGGCCCCGCCGGTCGCGCCGACCGGCGTGCCGTAGCCGCAGGGGTTGCCGCTACCGGGCAGCTCGCCGGCCGCGACGTCGCCGGCGGCGGCGCGCGCGGCGTCGTACGAGTCGGAGATGATGCCGACGGTGACCCCGGAGCCGTCCGCGCCGGACGCCGCGCGCGCGAGGTCGACCTTCAGCTGCTGGACGCCTTCGGAGACCGAGGTCCCGGTCGGGCAGGCCGCGTGGGTGACCGGCTCGATCGCCTCGGTCACGTAGGCGACGGCCGGCAGCGCGGCGAGCGTGTTCAGCGCCCCCGGGAGCACCAGCGCGGTCGCCTGCGTCCCGTCGGCGGCGATGTGCTCCAGAGCGGCGACCGACGCGATCGTCTGGGGGTCGCGGCCGGGCGCGAGGCGGATCTGCACCGCGACCCGCTCGCCGTCCCAGATCAACGAGCCGGGTCCGGTGGGTTGGGCGTTGGTGGCGTCCGCCTGTGCCTCGGTGGGCAGCGCGGCGAAGCCGGGCGCAGCCACCTCCTGCAGGCGCGGGCTGAGCTTCGCGCCCTTCACCGCGTTCGCCTTCGCCGGCGGGCTCGCCGGCGGCGCGGCGTGCGCCGCGACGGGCATCAGGACGGCGACCACGGAGGTGGCCAGCGTGATGATCAGGGGAGCGAGGCGTCGGTTCGGCACCCGCAAAGTCTCACACCCGGGCCCACCGGTGCCCTGTCGACACGCAGGACTCCGGCAGACACCGTACGGTCACGATCCCGGCGCCGCTCGGGGGCCCGGCGCCGTGCACCGACCGCGCTGCCGGCCCGCGCGAGGGCACTGCTAGGCTTGACCGGCTTGATCCGCCCCCGTAGCTCAGGGGATAGAGCACCGCCCTCCGGAGGCGGGAGCGCAGGTTCGAATCCTGCCGGGGGCACCAGCACGACGTCGACAGCCGGACCTACCACGAGGTAGGTCCGGCTTCGTGCTGTCGGCCCCCGGGAGCGCCGTCGGCGCGGTCCTCGCTCTCGCGCAATGATTGCGTTCTCAGAAGTGTTGGCTAGACTGTGAGCGTGCCCACCGGAGCCTCAGCCACCGACCCGCAGTCCCCGCGGACGCACGAGCAGCGTGAGGTCGACGCGGTCATGGCCGCCGCGCGGGTGCTGGTCGGCGTGGTCGCCCGTTCTGTGGCCGAGGTGGAGAGCCAGGTGTCGGTGCCGCAGCTGCGGGTGCTGGTGCTCATCGCGACGCGCGGCGCGCTGAACCTCTCGTCGTTGGCCGAGGCGATTGGCGTGCACCCGTCCAACGCGACGCGCACGGTGGAGCGGCTGGTGTCGGCCGGGTTCGTCGACCGGCGCGACGCGCCGGACGACCGGCGCAACGTGCGGCTGACGCTGACGAAGAAGGGCAGCCGGCTGGTGGCGTCGGTCTTCGAGCACCGCCGTGCGGCCATCGAGGAGGTCGTCGGGCGCATGCCGCAGGACAAGCGTCGCGCGCTGCCGGCTGCCCTGGAGTCCTTCGCCGAGGCGGCGGGAGAGCCGGCCGAGGACCACTTCGGCGACATGCGCTGGACGAGCTGACCGCTCAGCCGGTTCGCCACCGCTCGGCGTCCGGACGGATCCGCATGCCGTGCCCGGGCGACCCGGCGTCCGGATGCAGCGCGCCGGCGGCGACCGCCGGGAGCCCGTCGACGAGCAACGGCTCCAGCCGGGCGTGGTCGGCGAACCACTCGACGTGCCGCAGGTTGGGCACCGCGGCGGCGACGAACGCGTGCAGCGACGGCGCGCAGTGCGCCGACACCTGGAGGTTCACCGACTGCGCGAGCGCCGCACCGCGCAGCCACCCGGTGTAGCCGCCGCAGCGGGTGGCGTCCAGCTGCAGGCAGTCGACGACGGGCAGCAGCGCACGCGCCTCGTAGACGTCGGAGACGTACTCGCCGGCGGCGACGTCGCACCGCAAGGCGGCCTTCAGCTCCGCGAGGCCGCCGGTGTCCTGGCTGCTCACCGGCTCCTCGAACCACCGCACCCCGAGGTCGTCCAGGCGAGCGCCCATGCGGCGCGCCTGGCCGATGGTGTACCCGCCGTTGGCGTCGACCATGAGCTCGACCTGATCTCCCGCCAGCGCACGCAGCCGTTCGGTGCGGGCGAGGTCGCGGGCGCAGTGCGTGCCCCAGTCCTGCGCGATCTTGATCTTCATCGCCCGGCAGCCCGCGGCCAGCCAGCCGTCGACCTGCTCGGCGAGCTGGGTGTCGGAGAGGGTGGTGAAACCGCCGGATCCGTAGATCGGCACCTCGCTGCGGCAGCTGCCCAGCAGCGCGCCGAGCGGCGCACCCATCACCCGGGCCTTCAGATCCCACCACGCCATGTCGACCGCGCTGATGGCCTGCATCACCAGGCCGCGGGTCCCGAGGTTGCGGCATGCCCGGTGCATGTCCGACCAGCCGCCCGCGACGTCGTGGGCACCGTGCCCGAGGACGACGTCGCGCAGCGTCTGCTGCACGACGGCGGCGGCGGCCGGGCTGCTGTAGGTCCAGCCCAGGCCGGTGCGACCACCGGCGCCGAGGGTGACGGCGACCGCCGTGGTGGCGTCCCATCGGGCGGTCCCGTCGGCCTCCGGCTCCGGCGTCGGGAAGGTGTACACGGCGGTGGCGAGCTCGTCGATCCGCGGATCGACGGTGCCGGGGGCGCCGCTCATGACGGGCTCACCTGCGCCTCCGTGAGCCCGCGGCGCCCGAGCCGGATGAGCCGGTCGGCGGCGCGCGCGGCCAGCGCCATGATGGTCAGTGCCGGGTTGGCCGCGCCCTGCGTCGGCAGCACGCTGCCGTCGACGACGTAGAGGTTGGGCACGCCGAACACGCGGTGGTGGCGGTCGACGACGCCGTCCTCCGGGCCGGTCGCCATCCGGGCTCCCCCGACGAGGTGCGCGTAGCGATCGATGGTGATGATGTCGCTCGCGCCCGCGGCCTTCAGGATGCGCTCCATCGACCGGGTCGCGGCGGCCGTCAGCTGCCGGTCGTTCTCGCACTGGCTGTAGGAGAAGTGCGCGACCGGCAGGCCGTGCCGGTCCTTCTCGTCCGCGAGCGTCACGCGGTTGTCCGGCTGGGGGAGGTACTCGCACAACGCGCCCAGCGTCGCCCAGTGCACGTAGTCGCGAAGGTACTCGCGCAGCGGCGCGCCCCAGTGGCCCTGCGCGGTGACGTGCTCGGCCCAGGTGATCGGCAGCGGGCTCACGGTCTGGATGGACCAGCCCCGCTTGTACGGCTGCGTGGGGTCGGTCTCGTAGAACTGCTCGGTGCTGACCTCGGGCGGCGGGGCCTTGTACATCCGGATCTCGGCGTCGAACCGACCGGCGGTCTGCGGCGCGCCCTGCACCATCAGGTAGCGCCCGACCTGGTCGTGGTCGTTGCCGAGGCCGTCGGGATAGCGGTCGGTGGCCGACAGCAGCAGCAGCCGCGGCGTCTCGATGGAGTAGCCGGCCACCGCGACCGCGCGGGCGCGCTGGAAGTGCTCGCGGCCGGCGCGCAGGTAGGTCACGCCGGTGACCGTGCCGGTGCGGTCGTCGACGACCACCCGGGTGACCATGCTGTCGGGCCGGATCTCCGCGCCGTGCGCGAGCGCGTCGGGGATGTGGGTGATCAGCGGGCTGGCCTTGGCGTTGACCTTGCAGCCTTGCAGGCAGAAGCCGCGGTAGATGCAGTGCGGGCGGTTGCCGAACCGGCCGTTCGGGATCGCGACGGGCCCGACCCGGGCCTCGACGCCGGCGGCCGCGGCGCCGCGCAGGAAGATCTCGCCGTTGCCGGATACGGGGTGCGGGTGGTGCGGGTAGGAGTGCGGGTCGCCCCAGGGCCAGTCCTGGCCGGCCACGGGGAGCTCCTGCTCGATCGCCTCGTAGAACGGCTTCAGGTCGTGATAGCCGATCGGCCAGTCCGCGCCGACCCCGTCGGCCGTTCGGGTGGTGAAGTCGGAGGGGTGGAAGCGCGGGGTGTACCCGGCGTAGTGCACCATCGACCCGCCGACGCCGCGCCCGGAGTTGTTGGAGCCGAGCGGGACGGGGTGGCTGCCGCCGATCTGCCGGGGATCGGTCCAGTAGAGCGTGTGCGAGCCGCGCTCGTCGGAGACCCAGTCGGTGTCCGGGTCCCAGAACGGACCGGCGTCCAGGCAGACCACCCGCCACCCGGCCCGAGCCAGCCGCTGCGTGAGCACACCGCCGCCGGCCCCGGCGCCCACCACCACGAGGTCCACCTCGTCGTGGTCGTCGTAGCGGCGCATGTCGGCGCGCAGCCGGTGGTTGGTGCGGGTCCCGTCGTTCGGGATCAGCCACGCGGACTCGTTGCGGGCCCGGATGTCCCGGTAGTCGCTCCTCATCGGTCGCCGTCCTCGCGCAGCAGGCCGGCGTGCTCGGCGCGGGCCCGCTCGACGCGAGCGGCGAACGCCGCGGGGTCGACGTCGTGCCGGTCGCGCTGTTCCCACCGCTCTCGCGCGTCGACGCCCGGGTTCAGGTATCCGCGGGGGTACGCCGGCCCGGGGAAGCCGATCTCGTTCCATGCCCACGGGTGGGAGTAGAAGGCGGTGCAGGCGTACCGGGTCCACAGGCTCCACACGTGCGAGGCGTCGAAGCCGTGCCACGACCGGCCGGCCTGCGCGTGGTCCTGGACCGATTGCACCAGGCCGGCTTGCGCCGGCCGGGCCAGCTCGGCGAAGCGCCGGCCGCCGCGCGCGTGGGCGTCGGCGTCGAGCGCGGCGAGCGTCTCGCGCCATGCCTGGCCGTCCTCGGGCAGGTCGTCGTAGTGCCACCCGTCGGTCTCGCCCACGGCCAGCCGGTTGTCGATGAGGGGCAGCACCGGCACGCGCGGTTCGCCGTCCTGCGCCAGCAGCAGGTCGAGCAGCGGGGCGGCGACGGCGACCTCGGTGGGGGTGAAGAAGGACAGGGCCCCCGGCCGGGACAGCCGTGCGAGGACGACTCCTGCGGTGACGTCGTCCCACACGTCGACGCTGTCGAGGACGTCGAAGCCGGGGAACCGGCCGCGGTGCTGCGGCGTGACGGCGTGCTCCCGCCCGGACCGGTACGGCATCAGCGGCCCCCGTCCGGCCGGCCCGCGCGGCCGGTGTCACCCTCCCGGCGCAGCACGGCCGCGAGCAGCCCCATGCCGCCGACCAGCGAGGCCAGCAGCGGCGCGAACGGCGGCGGACCGGATTCGAGGTTGTACGCGGTCAGCCCGCCGGGCCGTTGCGCGATGCCGCGCCAGTGCAGGTAGGTGCCTTGCAGGCCGTTCACGACGATGGCCGCGGAGGCCGCCGGCAGGACGGTGTGCGCGGCGCGCCGGGAGAACACCGCGGCGATGCCGGCGGGGATGGCGGTCGGCACGACCACGACCGGCCACCACATCACCTTGTTCCCGAAGCTGGCGGCGTCGTGCGAGAGGTAGATCTCCGCGGCGGTCACCGCCGCGCCCGCCGCGGTGAGCGCGGACAGGGTGCGTTCGAACCGGCCGGTGCGCACGTCGCGCACCGCGGACTCGACGAGCCCCGCCGGGGCTCTGCCGGGCCGGCGCATGTCAGTCCTCCTCCTTGGTGCCGGGAAGGTACTGCTGCGCCTTCTGCTTGAGGCCTTGCCTGACGAGCCCCCAGCGGTCCTCGTCGCCGTGCAGGACGGCCGCCGCGACGGACTTGACCTGCTCGAACGTGGCGTGCGGCGGAATCGGTGGCACGTCGGGATCGCACCGGACGTCCAGCACCGTCGGCCGGTCCGCGGCGAGCGCCTGGTCCCACGCGGGGCCCAGCGCGTCGGGCGCGTCGATGTTGATGCCGCCGAGCCCGAGGCTGCGGGCGAACGCCGCGTAGTCGACGTCGGGGAGCGTCTGCGACTCGGTGAACTTCGGCGCGCCGGCCATCGCCCGCATCTCCCAGGTGACCTGGTTGAGGTCGTTGTTGTGCAGGATCGCGACGATCAGCCGGGGGTCGGCCCACTGCGACCAGTAGTGCCCGACGGTGATCAGCTCGGCCAGCCCGTTCATCTGCATGGCGCCGTCGCCGACCATAGCGATCGCCGGGCGGTCGGGGTGCGCCCACTTGGCCCCGATGACGTACGGGACGCCGGGGCCCATGGTGGCGAGCGTGCCCGACAGCGAGCCGCGGACGTCGCCGTGGAAGCGGAGGTGGCGGGCGTACCAGTTGGCCGAGCTGCCGGAGTCGGAGGCGACCATCGCGTTCGCCGGGAGCCGCTTGGACAGCTCGTGGAAGACCCGCATCGGGTTCACCGGGTCGGCGTCGGTCATCGCTCGGCGCTCCACCGTGTCCCACCAGTCGGCGACGTCGCTCTCGATCTCCTCTCGCCAGGACCGGTCGCTCGTGCGCTCCAGCAGCGGGATCAGCTCGCGCAGGGTGGTCCGCGCGTCCCCGACGAGGTTCAGCTCGTAGGGATAGCGCATGCCGATCCACTTCGCCGACCGGTCGATCTGGATCCCGCGCGCCGCATCGAGCGGCGGCATGAACTGGGTGTACGGGAAGTTCGAGCCGACGGTCAGCAGCGTGTCGCAGCCCATCATCATCTTGTAGGACGGGATGGTGCCCAGCAGCCCGATGGAGCCCGTGACCCACGGCAGGTCGTCCGGCAGGACGTCCTTGCCGAGCAGCGCCTTCGCGGCACCGGCCCCGAGCAGGTCGGCGACCTCGGTCAGCTCCGCGGCGCAGCCTCGGGCACCCTGCCCGACCAGCATCGCGACCTTCTGCCCCGCATTGAGGATCTCAGCCGCGCGCCGCACCGCCTCCGGCTCGGGAGCGGCTGTCGCCGGGGCCACGCCCAGGCTCGACGGAACCTGCTTGAACTCGTGCCCCGGCGCGACGTACTCGAGCTCGAACACGTCCGACGGGATGATCAGGCAGGTCGGCGCCTGCTCCGCCTGCGCGACGCGGATCGCGCGGTCGATGAGGTTGGGCAGCTGCTGCGGCACGGTGCACATCTGCACGTAGTCGCCGCAGACGTCCTTGAACAGGCTCAGCAGATCGATCTCCTGCTGGTACGAGCCGCCCATCGACGAGCGGGCCGCCTGGCCGACGATCGCCACCACCGGGACGTGGTCCAGCTTGGCGTCGTACAGCCCGTTGAGCAGGTGCACCGCACCCGGGCCGCTGGTGGCCACGCACGCCCCCACCCGCCCGGAGAACTTGGCGAATCCCACGGCCTCGAAGGCGGCCATCTCCTCGTGCCGGGCCTGGACGAACTGGGGATCGTTGTTCGCGCGACCCCACGCCGCCAGCAGTCCGTTGATGCCGTCCCCGGGGAACCCGAACACCTGCCGGATGTCCCATGCGCGTAGCCGGTCGAGCAGTACGTCGGCAACTGTGTCAGCCATCTCGCCTCTCCCTGTCGGGTCCGTGAGCGGGTGCCGCTAGCACTCTTCCCTGTGTACTCGCAATACTTGCGCTGACGCAAGACTTGCGGGCAGACTTGTAGGTGGACGACGGACGGGACGCGGTGCAGCGGCCCGAGCCGGCGGGTGAGCGACGCGGTTCCGGCCGCGCGGGAGGAAAGGCGGCGACGTGACGACAGCACCGTCAGGGGAGCAGTACGAGCTGGTGGCCGGCGGCTACCGCGCCGTCGTCGTCGAGGTGGGGGCGGGCCTCCGCGAGCTGAGCCACGACGGGCGTGAGGTGCTGCAGCCCTACCCCGAGGACGCGATGTGCGACGCCGCGCACGGTGCGGTGCTGGTGCCCTGGCCGAACCGGCTCGGCGACGGCCACTACGCCTTCGACGGCGTGGAGCACCAGCTCGCGCTGACCGAGCCGGAGAAGCGCAACGCCATCCACGGCCTGGTGCGCTGGCGCCCATGGAAGCTGCTCGAGCGGGCGGCCGAGCGGGTGTCGCTGGGCACCCGGCTGTACGCGATGCAGGGCTACCCGTTCACCCTCGACGTCCGGGTGGACTACCGGCTCGGCAGCGACGGTCTGCACGTGCGGACGACGGCGACGAACGTCGGCTCCCGCGCGTGCCCCTACGGCTGCGGGCAGCACCCGTACCTGTCGCCGGGGGACGGGGAGATCGACGCGTGCGTCCTGGAGATCCCGGCGGCCACCCGCATCGTGACCGACGCGCAGCGTCAGCTGCCCACGGGCACCGAGCCGGTCGACGGGACGCTGTTCGACTTCCGCCGGCCGCGCCGGATCGGCGACCTGCGCATCGACTACGCGTTCACCGACCTCGACCGCGACGCGGACGGTCGCAGCTGGGTGCGGCTGCACGCGCCCGACGGCAAGACCGCCCAGCTGTGGGTGGGGCCGGACTACCCGATCGTCGAGATCTTCACGGCCGACACGCTGAGCAGCGCACGGCGACGCCGTGGTCTCGGCGTCGAGCCGATGACCTGCCCACCGGACGCGTTCCGGAGCGGCGAGCGGGTGGTCCGCCTCGAGCCGGGCCGGTCGGCGACCAGCGAATGGGGCGTGCAGCTCGTCACGACCCCAGGACGGAGATAGCCATGCATTCGCCCGAGCTGAGCACCCAGCCCGCCGACCAGAGCACCCGGCTGACCCGGGCGATCAGCGACCTCACCGGCTGGCTGGGATCGTTTCCCGCGATCCTCGCGTCGTGCCTCGTCGTCGCGGTGTGGTTCGTCGGAGGAGCCTTCGTGGGACTCGGCAACAACACCTACCAGCTCATCATCAACACCGGCACGACGATCGTCACGTTCCTCATGGTGTTCATCATCCAGAACACGCAGAACCGTGACGGGGCGGCCGTGCAAGCCAAGCTGGACGCGCAGAGCGAGGTGCTCCGGCGGATCGCGGAACGGCTGGACATCGCCGACGACGAGGACCTGCTCACCATGCTCGTCGGCGTCGAGGACGCCCCCGCGCACGTCATCAGCAAGGATCAGGACCAGGTGCGGGCGGCCGCGATCCGAACCGGTCGCCACGGTGCGGCGCGCGACTCGCAGGAGCCTGCGTAGCCGGCACGGGGCGGCCCCGACGACGCGTCGGCGCGGGCGGCGGTGCCGGATAGTCGATGGGCCCCGAAACCGGCTGGCGGGCTCTCCTAGACTTGACCGGTGACTCCCGAAGACCTGTCTCACCTGATCCGTGCTGCGCTGACCTCGCTGGTCGAGCGCGGCGAGCTGACGCTGGACGTCCCGGAGACGATCGTCGTCGAGCGCCCCCGACAGGCCGGGCACGGCGACTTCGCCACCAACACGGCGATGCGGCTGGCCAAGCAGGCGGGCATGCCGCCGCGCCGGCTCGCCGAGCTGATCGCGGCCGAGCTGACCCGCAGCGACGCGATCGCCGCCGTCGAGGTCGCGGGGCCGGGATTCCTCAACATCACGCTCGAGGCCGCGAGCCTGGGCGCGCTGGCGGGCGCGATCGTCGCGGCCGGCCCGGCGTACGGCGAGGGCACGGCGATGGCCGGGCAGCGCATCAACCTCGAGTTCGTCTCGGCCAACCCGACCGGCCCGGTCACTCTCGCGTCGGCTCGCTGGGCAGCGGTCGGCGACGCGCTCGTGCGGATCATGCGCGCCTGCGGCGCCGAGGTGGCCTCGGAGTACTACTTCAACGACGCGGGCTCGCAGATCGACCGCTTCGCCGCGTCCCTCTACGCGACCGCGCACGACGAGCCGGTGCCCGCGGACGGCTATCACGGCGGGTACGTCGCGGACGTCGCGCGGCACGTCATCGAGGAGGTGCCCGGCGTCCTGCAGCAACCGCGCGAGGAGGCACTGGAGACCTTCCGCAAGGTCGGCATCGAGAAGATGTTCGCCGACATCAAGCAGACCCTCGAGGCGTTCGGGGTGCACTTCGACAGGTTCTTCAACGAGCGCGAGCTGCACGACGGCGGCGACATCGAGCGCTCGATCGCCGCACTGCGCGACAACGGGCAGCTCTATGAGAAGGACGACGCGCTGTGGCTGCGCACCACGACGTTCGGTGACGACAAGGACCGCGTGCTGATCCGCGGCGGGGGAGCGCCGACCTACTTCGCGGCGGACGTCGCCTACTACGCGAACAAGCGAGCCCGCGGGTTCGACCGCGCCATCCTGATCCTCGGCGCCGACCACCACGGCTACATCGGCCGCATGCGGGCGATGGCGGCCGCGACCGGCGACGACCCGGACCAGACGCTGGAGATCCTGATCGGCCAGATGGTCACGCTCAGCCGCGGCGGCGAGACGGTCAAGATGAGCAAGCGGGCCGGCAACGTGGTCACGCTCGACGACCTGGTCGGCGCCGTCGGCAACGACGCCGGCCGGTACGCCATGGCCCGCTCGTCGATGGACTCCACGATGGACATCGACCTCGGGGTGTGGGAGCGCAAGACCGCCGACAACCCCGTCTTCTACGTCCAGTACGCGCATGCGCGGCTGTCGTCGCTGCAGCGCAACGCCCTGGAGCTCGGCATCGACCGCGGCGCCGGGTACGACCCCTCCCTGCTCGTGCACGAGAAGGAGGTCGCGCTGCTGACCGCCCTCGCCGGCTACCCGCGCGTCGTCGCCGGCGCCGGCGAGCTGCGGGAGGTGCACCGCATCGCGCGGTACGCCGAGTCGCTGGCGGCGGCGTACCACAAGTTCTACGACTCCTGCCGAGTGCTGCCGATGGGCGGGCAGCAGCCGGACGACACGACGACCGCCCGGCTGTGGCTGTGCGAGGCGACGCGGGTCGTGCTCGCCAACGCGCTCGGGCTGCTCGGCGTCTCGGCGCCGGCGCAGATGTAGGGGGCGGGATGCGCGCACACCCCGCAGGGCCGCTGCACGGCGGTCTGCAGATCCCCGACGGCATCGGCCCGCAGCCGGCCGACGTCAACGCCGTCGATCCGCACGTCTGGCCGCACGGCGCCCGCCGCACGGACGGCGTCCTCACGATCGCCGGCGCGAAGGTCACCGACCTCGTGGCCGACCACGGCACGCCGGCGTTCTTCCTCGACGAGGACGCGTTCCGCTCCCGCAGCCGCGACTTCCAGGCGTCGTTCGACGGCATGGACGTGTTCTACGCGGGCAAGTCGTTCCTGTGCTCGAGCGTCGTCCGGTGGCTCGACGAGGACGGCCTGGGCATCGACGTGGCCTCCGGCGGCGAGCTCGCGCTGGCGCTGCGCAGCGGGTTCCCGGCCGAGCGGCTCGCGCTGCACGGCAACAACAAGTCGGCGGCCGAGCTGACCGCGGCCGTCGATGCCCGGGTGGGCCGGATCATCGTCGACTCCTTCGACGAGATCGACCGGCTGGCGGGCATCGCCGCCGAGCGCGGGGTCGTGCAGCCGGTGCAGATCCGCATCACCGTCGGCGTCGAGGCGCACACCCACGAGTTCATCGCGACCGCGCACGAGGACCAGAAGTTCGGGTTCTCGGTGTCGTCGGGCGACGCCGCGGCCGCGGCCGAGCGGGTGCTCGCCACCGACTCGCTCGAGCTGCTCGGCCTGCACAGCCACATCGGCTCGCAGATCTTCGACCTGTCCGGATTCGAGGTGTCGGCGCGCCGGGTGGTGGCGTTGCTCGCCACCCTGCGGGACGCGCACGGCGTCGAGCTGCCCGAGATCGACCTCGGCGGCGGCCTGGGCATCGCGTACACCTCGGACGACGACCCGCTGGAGCCGAAGCAGGTCGCCGCGTCCCTCCGCGAGATCGTGGAGCGCGAGTGCGCCGCGGCGCGGCTGGCCGTCCCGCGCGTGAGCGTGGAGCCGGGCCGGGCGATCTCCGGCCCCCCGACGATCACCGTCTACGAGGTGGGCACCGTCAAGCCGGTCGTGCTGGATCACGGCACGCGGCTCTACGTCAGCGTGGACGGCGGCATGAGCGACAACATCCGGACCGCCCTCTATGACGCGGAGTACACCTGCGTGCTGGCCAACCGCGAGTCCGACGCACGGCCGGTCGCCGCACGGATCGTCGGCAAGCACTGCGAGAGCGGCGACATCGTCGTCCGCGACCTGTGGCTGCCCGGCGACGTCCGCCCCGGCGACCTGCTCGCCGTCGCCGCGACCGGCGCCTACTGCCGGGCGATGGCCAGCAACTACAACATGCTGCCCAAGCCGCCGGTCGTCGGCGTGAAGGACGGCGTCGGAAGCGTGCTGCTGCGACGTGAGACCCTCGACGACATGTTCGCGCTCGATACCGGACTGGCCGGCACCAACGAGGAGGAGGCCCGATGAGCACGCCGATCAGGATCGCCCTGCTGGGCTGTGGGACCGTGGGCAGCGAGGTCGTCCGGCTCGTGCAGGACCAGTCCGCCGATCTCGCGGCCCGCGTCGGCGCGCCCCTGGAGATCGCCGGCGTCGCCGTGCGGCGCCCGGAGCGGCACCCGGACGTGGACCCCGCGCTGCTGACCACCGACGTCGATGCGCTGATCGACGACCCGACGGTCGACGTGGTCATCGAGGTCATCGGCGGCATCGAGCCCGTCAAGGGCTGGCTGCTGCGCGCCCTGCGCTCGGGCAAGTCGGTCGTCAGCGCGAACAAGGCGCTGCTGGCGGAGGCCGGTGACGAGCTGCACGCGGCGGCCGCATCCGGCGGCGCCGACCTGTACTACGAGGCCGCCGTGGCCGGCGCGATTCCGATCCTGCGGCCGTTGAGCGAATCGCTCACCGGCGACCGCATCCAGCGGGTCATGGGCATCGTCAACGGCACCACCAACTTCATCCTCTCGCGCATGGACGAGACCGGATCGAGCTTCGCGGAGGCGCTCGCGGAGGCCACCGACCTCGGCTACGCGGAGGCCGACCCGACGGCCGACGTCGACGGCTTCGACGCGGCGTCCAAGGCCGCGATCCTCGCCGGCCTGGCCTTCCACTCGCCGGTCGTCGCCGACGACGTGTACCGGGAGGGCATCTCGCAGGTCACCGCCGGGGACGTCGCGAGCGCCCGCGAGATGAACTGCACGATCAAGCTGCTCGCCATCTGCGAGCGGGTGAGCGACGACGGTGCGGAGGCGATCGCGGTGCGCGTGCACCCGGTGATGCTGCCGCGCGCGCATCCGCTGGCCGGCGTCGGCGACGCGTTCAACGCGGTGTTCGTCGAGGCGGAGGCCGCCGGACCGCTGATGTTCTACGGCAAGGGCGCCGGTGGCGCGCCGACGGCGTCCGCCGTGCTCGGTGACCTGGTGGCGGTCGCGCGCAACC
This sequence comes from Cumulibacter manganitolerans, assembly GCF_009602465.1. Classification (NCBI taxonomy): domain Bacteria; kingdom Bacillati; phylum Actinomycetota; class Actinomycetes; order Geodermatophilales; family Geodermatophilaceae; genus Cumulibacter; species Cumulibacter manganitolerans. The sequence goes on from NZ_WBKP01000003.1 coordinate 28,859, forward strand.
GGGTCGCGCACGCGGCGGGCACCGTCCTGGAGCGGTACGCCGGGCTGCCGATCCGGCCGATGGGGCTCACCCCGACCCGGTACCACGTCAGCCTGGACGTCGCCGACCGCGCCGGCGTCCTCGCCGCGGTCGCGACCGAGTTCGCCGCCAACGACGTGTCGATCTCGACGGTGCGCCAGGAAGGCCGCGGCGAGGACGCGCAGCTGGTCATCGTCACCCACATGGCCCCCGACGAGGCCCTCGCGGCGACGGTCGAGAAGCTGCGGGCCTCGGACATGGTTCGTGACGTGGTCAGCGTGATGCGCGTCGAAGGAAAGGAGCTCTAAATGGCAACGCCGACGTGGCGCGGTCTCATCGAGGAGTACCGCGAATGGCTGCCGGTCACCGGCGCGACGCCGGTCGTCACCCTGCTCGAGGGGGCGACGCCCCTCGTGCCCGCCAACGAGCTGTCGGCGCGCACCGGCTGCGACGTGTACCTGAAGGTCGAGGGCGCCAATCCCACCGGGTCGTTCAAGGACCGCGGCATGACGATGGCGATGAGCAAGGCGAAGGAGTCCGGAGCCGAGGCCGTCATCTGCGCGTCGACCGGCAACACCAGCGCCTCCGCGGCGGCGTACGCCGCGCGCGGCGGCCTCACCTGCGCGGTGCTCGTGCCGCACGGCAAGATCGCGATGGGCAAGATGGCGCAGGCGATCATGCACGGCGCGAAGCTGCTGGAGGTCGACGGCAACTTCGACGACTGCCTGATGCTGGCCGAGAAGCTCACCCAGGACTACCCGGTCGCGCTGGTGAACTCCATCAACCCCGACCGCATCGAGGGGCAGAAGACGGCGTCGTTCGAGATCGTCGACAACCTCGGCGACGCGCCCGACATCCACTGCCTCCCGGTCGGCAACGCCGGCAACATCACCGCGTACTGGAAGGGCTACCGGGAGTACGCCGACGCGGGCCGCTCGACGCGCAAGCCCCGCATGTTCGGCTTCCAGGCGGCCGGCGCCGCACCCCTGGTGCTCGGGAAGGTCGTCGAGAACCCGGACACGATCGCCACCGCGATCCGCATCGGCAACCCGGCGTCGTGGACCAAGGCCATCGACGCCCGCGACGAGAGCGGCGGCGTCATCGAGGCGGTGACGGACGAGGAGATCCTCGACGCCTACCGGTTGCTCGCCGCCACGGACGGCGTCTTCGTCGAGCCGGCCTCGGCCGCCGGCGTCGCCGGCCTGCTGAAGGCGCACGCCGCGGGACGGATCGACCCCGGGCAGCGGATCGTCTGCACCGTCACCGGCAACGGGCTGAAGGATCCCGACAATGCTCTCGCCGGCGCGCCCACCCCGACCCGGATCGCGGTCGACGCGACGATGGCGGCCGCCAACCTCGGGCTCGCGTGACCCGCGCCGGGGCGAAGGTCACGGCGCGGATCCCAGCCACGACGGCGAACCTCGGACCGGGGTTCGACTGCATGGGGCTGTCGCTGGCGATCTACGACACGGTCAGCGTCGAGGCCGCCGCCGGGGAGCGCGACGAGGTGGTCATCGAGGGAATCGGCGCCGACACGCTCCCGCGGGACGGGACCCACATGGTCCTCGCAACCATGCGCGAGCTGTTCGCGCTCGAGGGGTGGCAGGTGCCGCCGGTGCGGCTGAGCTGCCACAACCGCATCCGGCACGGGCAGGGGCTCGGCTCGTCGGCGTCCGCGATCGTCGCGGGGCTGCTCACCGGCAAGGCGTACGCCGAGACGCTCGGCTACGACGTGCACGACGTGGACCTCGTGCAGATCGGCAGCGACATCGACGGCCACCCGGACAACGTGGCGCCGTGCCTCAACGGCGGGCTCAACGTGTCATGGGAGGACGCCGACGGGTGGGGAGTGGCGCACCTCGACCCGCATCCCGACATTCGAGCCATATTGGCGATCCCGACCACCGTGCTGTCGACGAAGGTGGCTCGCGGGCTGATCCCGGAGATGGTGTCGCACCGCGACGCGGTGCGTAACAGCTCGCGGGCCGCGCTGTGCATCCACGCGTTCACGACCGACCCGGCACTGCTGCTGCCCGCGACGCAGGACTACCTGCACCAGCGCTACCGGGCGAGCGCGTACCCCGACAGCTACGCGCTCGTCGAGCGCATGCGCGCGGTGGGCATCGCCGCCGCGATATCGGGGGCCGGACCGGCCGTGATCATGTTCGTCACCGGCGAGGAGCACGATGCCGTCGTCGCCACCGAGGTGGCCGCGGCGCGCGGCGGGTTCGAGCTCATGCCGGTCGGAATAGATCTCGGTGGAGCGGTGTTGCTCTGATGCGGACACGCTGCGGCACCCCCTGCTTGCCTGGGTCTGCAGCGGCGTCTACGCTATACCTGTCAGCCGTTCGGTACCTTGTGTCCGGCGTGCAGTGCGGTTCACACGCACAAGACTGTGGATCACGACCTTGGGTCGCATACCCCCTCTTCTAAACGCACGACGTCTGGCAGCAGCGCGCGTGAGCACCGTGCTCGCGTATGCCAATTCGGTCGACTCCGGGCAGCATCGCCCGACGACCACCCCCTGGGAAGGATCCCCATTGACTGACACCACTCATCCGGTGGACGTTGCCGCATCTGAGACGGCAGCACCGGCCACGCGTGCCCGGAAGGGCACGGGCCTATCGGGGATGGTTCTGCCCGAGCTTCAGAAGATGGCTACGGGCATGGGCATCTCCGGCATCAGCAAGATGCGCAAGGGCGACCTGATCGCCGCCATCAAGGAGCGCCAGGGCGGCGCGCCCGCCGCCAACGGGACCCCGCACGCCGGCGCCCCGAGGACGGACACCGCTCCGGCGCCGCAGCATGAGCCGGTGCGCACCGGTCCGGACGCCGCCCGGCAGACCGCTCCCGCCGCGACCGAGCAGCAGCCCGTCCGTGACGGCGGCCGGTCCGAGGCCGCAGGGAACGAGGTCCAGGCGGGGGGGCGCGGCGACCGCGACAACGGCACCGACCGGCAGGGCGGCCGCGCCGGCCGCCGCGGCGACGCCGAGCAGGGCGACCGCCAGGGCAACGACCGCCAGGGCGGCGACCGCCAGGGCGGCGACGAGCGCCAGTCGAACCGCGACAACCGCGGCGGCGACAACCGCGGCGGCAACGACCGCCAGAGCGACTCCGAGCGCGACGACCGCCAGGGCGGCAACGAGCGCCAGTCCAACCGCGACAACCGCGGTGGCGACCGCCAGGGCAACCGCAACAACGACAACGACCGCCAGGGCAACCGCAACAACGACAACGACCGCCAGGGCAACCGCAACAACGACAACGACCGCCAGGGCAACCGCAACAACGACAACGACCGCCAGGGCAACCGCAACAACGACAACGACCGCCAGGGCAACCGCAACAACGACAACGACCGCCAGGGCAACCGCAACAACGACAACGACCGGCAGAACAGCCGCAACGATCGCTACGACGACGACGACGACAACCAGGGCGGCCGCGGCCGCCGCCGTCGCCGGGGCCGCGACCGCAACCGCAACGACAACCGCGGCGGCAACAACAACCGCGGGAACAACCGCGGCAGCGACCGCTACGACGAGCCGCAGGTCTCCGAGGACGACGTCCTCATCCCCATCGCGGGCATCCTGGACATCCTCGACAACTACGCCTTCGTGCGGACCTCGGGCTACCTCACCGGGTCGAACGACGTGTACGTGTCCCTGTCGCAGGTCCGCAAGTACTCGCTGCGCCGCGGTGACGCCATCACCGGCGCGGTCAAGGCGCCCCGCGAGGGAGAGCGCCGCGAGAAGTTCAACGCGCTCGTCCGGCTCGACTCGGTGAACGGGCTGAGCCCCGATCAGGCCAAGAACCGGCCCGAGTTCACCAAGCTCACCCCGCTGTACCCGCAGAAGCGGCTGCGACTGGAGACCGAGCCGAACATCCTGACCACCCGGATCATCGATCTCGTCATGCCGATCGGCAAGGGGCAGCGAGCGCTCGTCGTGTCGCCGCCGAAGGCCGGAAAGACCTCGGTGCTGCAGGCGATCGCCAACGCGATCACCACGAACAACCCCGAGTGCCACCTGATGGTCGTGCTCGTGGACGAGCGCCCCGAAGAGGTCACCGACATGCAGCGCTCGGTGAAGGGCGAGGTCATCGCCTCGACCTTCGACCGGCCGCCGACAGACCACACCACCGTCGCCGAGCTGTCGATCGAGCGCGCGAAGCGCCTCGTCGAGCTGGGGCACGACGTGGTCGTCCTGCTCGACTCGATCACCCGCCTCGGCCGCGCGTACAACCTCGCGGCGCCGACCAGCGGGCGCATCCTGTCCGGCGGTGTCGACTCGACGGCGCTCTACCCGCCCAAGCGGTTCCTCGGTGCGGCGCGCAACATCGAGAACGGCGGTTCGCTGACGATCATCGCCACGGCGCTGGTCGAGACCGGCTCGATGATGGACACCGTCATCTTCGAGGAGTTCAAGGGCACCGGCAACGCCGAGCTCAAGCTCGACCGCAGGATCGCCGACAAGCGCGTCTTCCCGGCCGTCGACGTCGACGCCTCGGGCACGCGCAAGGAGGAGATCCTGCTCTCGCGCGAGGAGCTGGCGATCATCATCAAGCTGCGCCGCGTGCTGCACGCCCTCGACCCGATCGAGGCGATCGACCTGCTGATCTCCCGCATGAAGAAGACCGCGAACAACGCGGAGTTCCTGATGCAGATCGCCAAGTCGACGCCCGGCCAGGACGACGACTGACCCGTTCCCTCGGAATAGATCATAGCCGCCCGCTGTTTGACCGAGCACGCTGATCTGGCAGACTGGATCAGTTCACATTTCGGTTCCGGTTCACGCCTGCCCCGGCACGGCGACCCGGCGACCACGACGAAAGAAGCAAATCGTGCGCAAGGACATCCACCCGGAGTACGTCGAGACGCAGGTCACCTGCTCCTGCGGCAACTCGTTCACCACCCGCAGCACCGTCACGAGCGGTTCGATCACCGCCGAGGTGTGCTCGAGCTGCCACCCGTTCTACACGGGCAAGCAGAAGATCCTCGACTCCGGCGGCCGCGTGGCCCGCTTCGAGAAGCGCTTCGGCAAGCGTCAGAAGCCGGCGGCCAAGGCCGACGCCTAGCTCCACCACGACGACGCCCCTGGGACACCCGATGTCCCGGCGGGCGTCGTTTGTCATTCGCCACCCCGCACGACCGATAAGGAACCCACGATGAGCGGAGAAGGCCTCGACACCCTCGGCGGCATGCTCGCCGAGTACGCCGACGTCGAGCGACAGCTCGCCGACCCCTCGGTGCACGCCGACCAGGCGAAGGCCCGCGAGCTGGGCAAGCGGTTCTCCCAGCTCGGCCCGATCGTCGCCGCCGCGCGCGAGCTGGAGCAGACGCGCGACGACCTCGAGGCCGCGCGCGAGCTGGCCGCCGAGGACGCCGCCTTCGCCGCCGAGGCGACCGAGCTCGAGGCCTCCATCGCCGAGCAGGAGTCGCGGCTGCGCACCATGCTGCTGCCGCGTGATCCCAACGATGACAAGGACATCATCATGGAGATCAAGGCCGGCGAGGGTGGGGAGGAGTCGGCGCTGTTCGCCGGTGACCTGTTCCGGATGTACCAGCGGTACGCCGAGCGCAACAAGTGGAAGTTCGAGCTCATCGACGCCACGCACTCCGACCTGGGCGGCTACAAGGACGTCTCGATCGCGATCAAGACCAAGGGCAGCGCCGAGAACGGCGGCATCTGGCAGCGCCTGAAGCACGAGGGCGGCGTCCACCGGGTGCAGCGTGTCCCGGTGACCGAGTCGCAGGGCCGTATCCACACCTCGGCCGCCGGGGTCCTGGTCTATCCCGAGGCAGAGGACGTCGACGTCGAGATCAACCCCAACGACCTGCGCATCGACGTGTACCGCTCGTCCGGTCCCGGCGGGCAGTCGGTCAACACGACCGACTCGGCCGTGCGGATCACCCACGAGCCCACCGGCATCGTGGTGTCCTGCCAGAACGAGAAGTCCCAGCTGCAGAACAAGGAGTCGGCGATGCGCATCCTGCGCGCCCGGCTGCTCGCCGACGCGCAGGAGAAGGCGAACGCCGAGGCCTCCGACATGCGCAAGACGCAGGTGCGCACCGTGGACCGCTCCGAGCGGGTCCGCACGTACAACTTCCCGGAGAACCGCATCTCCGACCACCGCAGCGGCTTCAAGGCCTACAACCTGGACGTCGTCCTCGACGGCGACCTCGACCCGGTGGTGGACTCCCTGATCGAGATGGAGACCGCCGAGCTGCTGAAGGGCGACTCGGGGGATTGATCGGTCCGGGCCCGGTATCTGCCGCGCGGCGCGCCGCGACCGCTGAGCTCGCCGCCGCCGGGGTCGGCTCTCCGGCGTTCGACGCCGCGGAGCTGCTGGCGGACGTGCTCGGCGTCTCCCGCGGGCTGCTGCCGACGGCCGACGATCTCAACGACCGGCAGGCGGCGGCGTACGCCGCCCTCGTCGCGCGACGCGCGCGCCGCGAGCCGCTGCAGCACATCCTGGGCAGCGCGGGGTTCTACGGGCTCGACGTCGCGGTCGGGCCGGGGGTGTTCATCCCGCGCCCGGAGACCGAGCTGCTCGTCGCGCAGGCCCTCGAGGGCATCGCGCAGGTCGCGGCCCCCGTCGTCGTCGACCTCTGCGCGGGCAGTGGCGCCATCGCGATCGCGCTCGCGGTGCGGCGTCCGACCGCGTCCGTCACGGCGGTCGAGGCGTCCGCCGAGGCTGTGGGGTGGCTGCGCCGCAACGTGCAGGCGCTCGCGCCGACGGTGCGGATCGTGCACGGCGACGTCCTCGACGGCTCGCTGCCGGTTCTCCCGGTCGACGACGAGCGGGCGCGCCCGCCCCGCGAGCGCCCCGCCGACCTGGTCACCTGCAACCCGCCGTACGTGCCGCTCTCGTCCTCGGTGGACCACGAGACGGAGGCGCACGACCCCCGCGTCGCCGTGTTCGCCGGCGCCGACGGGCTCGACCTGATCCGGCCTCTCGTCGGCCGCGTCGCGGAGCTGCTGCGGCCGGGCGGGATCGTTCTCATGGAGCACGACGAGTCGCACCAGGACGCCGTCGTCGCGCTGTACGAGCAGTCGGGGCAGTACGCCGCGGTGACCGCGCTCGCCGATCTCGCCGGCCGCCCCCGCTTCGTCCGCGCGGTCCGGCGATAACCGGTAGGCGCTTCAGGCGTACGGTACCGATGTGCTGCGCGCCTGGGCTTGGGCGAAGCGACCGGGGGAATCATGGAGAGTTGGCTGACGGGGACGCTCGTCGGTCTCGGCGTGGGGTCGCTCGTGATCTTCGCGATCGCTCTGGGGAGGTCGAGTCGAGATCGTGTCGTCTTCATGTCGACGGGAGACGTATTTCAGGTCATCCGCCGTTGGGCCGAGCAGCGTGGTCATCACGACATCTCCGAGTCGCTAGACACCCTTACAGTGCACCTGAGCCGGCCTCTGTTCAGTGCGCCCGTCGTAATCTCGGTAACCCGCCGCGACGACACGGAATACCTTCTGGAAGCCTGGGCAATCTTCGGCGGCATCCTGCTCAAGAGAGACCTTGCCCTCACAACGCCTGGGCCGCTGGCCCGGCTGCCGAGGGAGGTCGGCGCGAAGAAGGTCGACGATCTGCTACGCACTCTCGGTCAACCTCGGCTGGCGGAGTCCGGTCGATCCAGGGTTCGGCGATAACTCCGAGCTAGGCGGCCTCCGCTCGCTCGAACCGGTCCCAGGTCGAGCACGCGTCACAGATGCCCGAGATGCAGCGTTCCTGCTGCATCGCGGGAAGATAACGGGGAAGAGCGGCGCGGTCCGGCGATAACCGGTAGGCGCCTCAGGCGATGTCGGGGACGACCTCGCGCAGCTGATCGATGGTGAGGGCGCCCTCGCGTACCACCTGCGGGGGAGTGACGGTGCAGTCGACGATCGTCGAGGGCAGCGCACCGGGAAGCTCCCCGGCCTCCAGATAGAGGTCGACGCCGTCCCCGAGCTGCTCGGCCGCGGCGGCACCGGTGGCGCCGGGGGCCTGACCGTGCCGGTTGGCGCTGGAGACGGCCAGCGGGCCGGTGCGTTCGAGGACGTCGAGGGTCACCCGGCAGTTCGGCATCCGCAGCGCGACGGTGCCGCCGGTCTCGCCCAGGTCCCATGCGAGCGAGCGGGAGTAGTCGACGATGACGGTGAGGGCGCCCGGCCAGAACCGCTCGGTCAGCGCGACGGCGGTCGGCGGGGCCACGGTCACGAGGCCGTGCAGCACGCCGGGGTTCGCGACGAGGACCGGCACCGGGTAGTCACGGCCGCGGCCCTTCGCGGCCAGCAGCGCGGCGACGGCGGCGGAGGAGAACGCGTCGGCGGCGATCCCGTACACCGTGTCGGTCGGCAGCACGACGAGCCGGCCGTCCTTGAGGGTGTTCGCGGCCCGTTCTATGGCCAAGCCGTACGCCGGTTCCGCGGCACTGCTCACATCGACGATCTCGTAGGCGGTCACGGCTGACCATCGTGCCATGATCGGCGAATGACCGATGTGAGTGCCCTCCTCCGTTCGGCCGGCTTCGCCGGCGACGGGGTCGACCTGCGGATCGTCGACCGGCGTACCGCGCTCACCGGCACCACGCTCGCCGATCTGGCCGACGATGCGGCCGCGCTGCGGGACGCCGTCGACGAGTACGCCGAGCTCCAGCAGCAGCAGTTCGGGCCGAGCGCCGAGCGGCACGTCGCCGCGTTGTGGCTGCTGCAGGACGTCGCCTGGATCCACGCCGTCCTCGCGGTCGGGCTGATCGGCACGCACGGCATCAGCCTGCGGGTGCCGGCCGACGGCCTGGGCATGGAGCTGCCGCGCGACATGTTCTTCGGCGTCGCCGTCGCCGCGGACGCGATCCGCACCGAGGTGGCGACCAGCCGGATCGAGCGGGCCGCGCTGTACCGCACCGGACGCCGCCACCTCGGCGACCTGCTCGAGCCCCTCCGCGAGCCGATCCGCGGCCAGCTGCGCGCCGGGGCCCGGGCGTTCTGGGCCTGCGTGACCGACATGGCCACCGGCGCGATCTGCACCGGGGCGAGCCGTCGTCCCGACCGGCTCGAGGAGGAGCTCGCCGCGTTCGACGCACCGACCGGCGACGGCGAAGACCGGCTGCTGCACGGGGAGCGGCTGGTGCCGTCCCCGGCGGGGCCGATCCGGCGCCGGCACGGATGCTGCCTGCTCTACACGATCGAGGGGATGAGCCTGTGCTTCAGCTGCCCGCGCATCCCGGCCACCTGACCTGCGGATGCGGTGGGTTGCACCCCGCTATCCGACCGATAGCGGGGCAGAACCCACCGCGAGCGGTGGGAGCGGGGTGGAAGCCACCGCGCGCGACGGGAGCGGGACGGGCGCGCGGCGGCACGTAGACTGGGCACCCAGGCACCGTCAGGCAGAGAGGGCAGCGGCATACCGTGCGCGAGTACCTCCTCGTCCTGAGCGTGGCGTCCATCGTCACCTTCCTCACCACCCCGATCGTGCGGTGGGTGGCGGTGCGATGGGGAGCGATGCCCGAGGTGCGCGACCGCGACGTGCACACCATCCCGATACCCCGCCTGGGCGGGGTGGGGGTGTACCTCGGCATGTGCGCCGGCGTCTACGTCGCTCGCGCGCTGCCCCGGCTGCAAGGCACCTTCCTCGACTCCTCGGAGACCACGGCGGTGCTGCTGGCCGGCGGCATGATCTGCGCGCTCGGCGTCCTCGACGACCGGTTCGACCTCGAGCCGCTGACCAAGCTGGTCGGCCAGATCGCCTGCGCCGGCGCGCTGGTGCTGCTCGGCGTCCAGCTCGCCTTCATCTTCATCCCCGGCTCCAGCCTCGGCACCATCTCGCTGGACCCCAACACGTCGTTCCTGCTGACCACCGTCGTCACCGTCGCGGCCGTCAACGCGATGAACTTCATCGACGGCCTCGACGGGCTGCTTACCGGCGTCGCGGTCATCACCGCCCTCGGCTTCTTCGTCTACAGCTACTGGCTGGGCCGGCAGGGCTACGGTGACGTCTTCAGCTCGCCGGCGCTGCTCACGGTGGTGCTCGCGGGCGCCTGCATCGGCTTCCTGCCGCACAACTTCAACCCCGCGCGGATCTTCCTCGGCGACTCCGGGTCGATGCTGATCGGCCTGGTGCTCGTCGCCGCGGCCATCTCCACGACGTCCCGCACCGACACGCAGACCTTCTCCACCCTCGGCACGGCCGTCCCGCTGATCATGCCGCTGGTGATGCCGCTCGCCGTGCTCGCCATCCCGCTGCTCGACATGGTGCTCGCCGTCGTCCGGCGCACCCGCAAGGGCCTGAACCCGTTCTCCACGCCGGACAAGATGCACCTGCACCACCGGCTGCTGGAGATCGGCCACACGCAGCGCCGCGCGGTCATCATCATGTACATCTGGACGGCGGTGCTGACGTTCATCGGCGTCGGCATGTCGATCCTCGACCCCACGCTGGTGATCGTGGTCGCCGTCGTCCTGGTGATCGTCGCCGTCGCGCTGATGTTCAGCCCGCGCATCCGCCGCCGGATCGACGGGGGAGCGCCGCACGTCCACCGCGCGCACTACCAGGAAGGCCGGCGATGAAGCTGCTGCCCGATTTCACCCTCCCCGACGAGCCGGTGCGCCCCGGCGTCGCGTGGGACCTCGGCCACCTGCGTCCCGCGCTCCTGGCGACGGCGGTGCTGACGGTGATCGGGGCCGGCGTCGCGCTGCTCTTCGCCGACCTGCGCGCGCTCTGGGGCGTGCTGCTCGGGTTCGCCATCGTCGCGGTGTTCTTCACCATCAGCTCCTGGGCGGTGGCCCTCGCCGGACGGCACGACGACCGGCTCACCATGCCCGCCGCGCTCGGCAGCTACCTGATCAAGATCGGCCTGCTCGGCGTGCTGCTCGTGAGCCTGCCCCTCGACGGCCCGATCGACGTCCGCGCGCTCGCGGCGAGCGTCGTGGCCGGCGTCATCCTGTGGTCGGCCATGCAGATCCTCTACGTCGTGCGCAAGCGCCAGTTCTACGTCGACTACCACCCGCCCGCACCGAAGGACTACGACCAGTGACCGACGACCAGCGCGACCCGGCAGCGCAGAACGACCCCACCCCCGACCCCGGCGCGGCGTACGACGCGATGGTCGAGAAGGAGCGCCTGCGCTCGGAGAAGCGGCAGCGCTCGCAGCACGGCAACGAGCAGGGCTGGACGGCGACCGGGACCCTGCTGTCCGGCATCATCGTGTGGGGACTGATCGGCTGGGGGCTCGCGGCGTGGACCGGCTGGCGGCCGTTCCTCGCGATCGGCGTGCTGCTCGGCGCCGGCCTCGGCGTGTACCTGGTTACCAAGCAGGCTGGCGATCCACCGCCGCTGATGGACATCTCGAAGGCGCAGGACGGCGGAATCCTGGGGCGGCGCACACCGCCGGACGACGGGCCGGGGGAGCCCTCCGCGGGACCGGACGAAGGTCACACCCGTTAGCGCCGAAATCCGCGCCCCGAGCCCCAATCAGATCGTTTGCTCATCTACACTTCACAGAGTTGCCCGTCGTCAGGAAATGACGGCGGATGTCAGTGTGACTACGACACGCTTCAGGCGGTGAAAGGAGATCAGATTGATCGCCGCGGTCCTGGCGGAGAAGCCATACCCGGGGTTTGAAGCTCCTAATCCGAGCCACGAGTTCAACCCGCCGGCGCTGGCGCAGTGGAACCTCTTCGGCATCGATTTCGAGATCACCCGCATCACCTTGATCAACTGGGTCGCCGTGCTGGTGGTGCTCGGGTTCTTCATCGCCGCCTCGCGCAAGCCGAAGGTGGTGCCCTCGCGGCTGCAGTTCGCCGGCGAGTCGGTGTACGGCTTCGTGCGCGGCAGCATCGCCCGCGACGTGATCGGTCCGGAGGGCATCCGGTTCGCGCCGTACCTGGCGACCTTCTTCGTCTTCATCCTGGCCAACAACGTGATGGGCATCATCCCGTTCGCGCAGGTCGCCCCGACGGCGAAGTTCGCCCTCCCGCTCTTCCTCGCGTTGATCGTCTACGTCTGGTACATCGGCGTCGGCATCAAGCGCCAGGGCCTGGTCACCTACTTCAAGAACCTGGCGTACATCCCGGGCGTCCCGTGGCCGCTGCACATCCTGCTGATCCCGATCGAGATCTTCTCCAAGCTGCTGTCGCGCCCGTTCACGCTCGCCGTCCGTCTGTTCGCGAACATGTTCGCCGGCCACCTGCTGCTGGTCGTGTTCGCCCTCGGCGGCATCTACATGGCCTCGCAGCCGCACCTCACCCTGAAGCTGCTCTCGCCGTTCTCGTTCGTCCTGGCGATCGCGATGACGTTCTTCGAGCTGCTCGTCGAGTTCCTACAGGCCTACGTCTTCACCCTGCTGACCGCAACGTATCTGCAGGAGTCGACCAGCGGCGGGCACTGAGCCTGACGCGACCGCACACCCCGCTTCACCCACCAACCGCGTTCGAGTGACAGGCACTCGAGCACCTTAGAAGGAGACACCACATGGTTGACGTCCTTGCCGCAGTTTCTGGCAACCTGGGCGCCGTTGCCTATGGCCTGGCCGCGATCGGCCCGGGCATCGGCGTAGGTATCGTGTTCGCCGCGTACATCCAGGCGACCGCCCGCCAGCCCGAGTCGGCGAGCATGACCCGCACCTACCTGTTCATGGGCTTCGCGCTGTCCGAGGCGCTCGCGCTGATCGGCTTCGTCGTTCCGTTCATCTTCAGCTAGTCGGTCGAGAAGATTTCGACTGACCAACATGCCCCGTCGGTACTCGCCGGCGGGCCAGGAGATGGGACGACATGAACACGACGTTCATTGCTGCGGAGTCGACCAACCCGCTGATTCCACCAGTCGGTGAGATCATCATCGGGCTGATCGCCTTCGCGATCCTCGCCTTCATTCTGATCAAGTTCGTGTGGCCGGCTTTCGAGAAGTCGTACGCCGCGCGGGCCGAGGCGATCGAAGGCGGCATCGCGCGTGCCGAGGCGGCGCAGCGCGAGGCCAAGGCCGCGCTGGACAAGTACAACGCGCAGCTCGCCGGGGCCCGTCAGGAGGCGGCGCAGATCCGCGAGGACGCGCGCGCCGAGGGACAGAAGATCCTCGACGACATGCGTGCCCAGGCGCAGACCGAGTCCGAGCGCATCGTGGCGCGCGGCGACGAGCAGCTGCAGGCGCAGCGCAGCCAGGTCGTCGGCGAGCTTCGCCAGCAGGTCGGCGCGCTGTCGGTCAACCTGGCCAGCCGCATCGTCGGCGAGTCGCTGCAGGACGACGCCCGTACGGCGGCGACCGTGGAGCGCTTCCTCGCCGACCTGGAGAAGGTCGCGGGGCCCGACGGCGCCGCGCGCACCCAGCCCGCGGGCTCGGGCGCGCCTGCTGCGGGCCAGCAGCCGCTGTTCGGCACCGAGCAGGGAGAGTAGGCACCGTGGTACCGGCATTGATGCAGGCAACGAGCCGTGAGTCGCTCGCGCGGCTCCGGGATCGTCTGGAGCAGATCGCCGGGGGGCTCGATCCGCAGGCGTCGCTCGCGACGTCCCGCGAGCTCGCCGCGGTGGCCGCCCTGCTCGGCAAGGAGCCCGCGGTGCGCCGCGCGCTGTCCGACCCGTCGGCCAGCGAGAGCAGCCGCACCGAGCTGGCCGGGCGGCTGTTCGCCCACCAGGTCGGTGAGACCGCCCTCGGGCTGGTCGTCGCGGCGGCCACCTCGGCGTGGTCGAACGCCGGTGACCTGGTCGACGGGTTGACCGACCTGTCGCACCAGGCGGCCTTCATCAGTGCGGAGCAGGACGGCTCGTTCGGCTCGGTCGAGGAGGAGGTCTTCCGCTTCGGCCGCGCGCTGGATGCGAACGGTGCGCTCGAGCAGGCGCTGTCGGACCAGTCGGCGCCGCTGGAGAACCGCCAGCGGCTGCTCGGCGAGCTGATCGACGGCAAGGCCGGCCCGATCAGCGCGCAGCTGCTGCACGACGTGCTCGCCAACCCGCGGGCCCGCTCGGTGTACAACTCGGTACAGGGGCTGGTCGAGGACGCGGCGGCTCGCCGCCGGCGCTCGGTCGCGATCGTCACCTCGCCCATCGCGCTGAGCGATGATCAGGAGCGGCGGCTCGTGGCGAGCCTGTCGCGCATCTACGGACGCGAGATCTCCGTGTCGGTCGACGTCGACGGCAGCGTTCTCGGTGGCCTGCGGGTGCAGGTCGGCGACGACGTGATCGACGGGTCGGTCGCCGGACGGCTCGACGACATCCAGCGCCGGTTCGCTGGCTAGAAATCTTCGAAATACCAACGAGAGCAGGGACAAGAAACCATGGCGGAGTTGACGATCTCGTCAGACGAGATCCGTAGCGCCCTAGACAGCTACGTCTCGTCGTACACGACCGACGTCTCACGCGAAGAAGTCGGCACGGTCGTCCAGACGATGGACGGCATCGCCCAGGTCGAGGGTCTGCCCTCGGCGATGACCAACGAGCTGCTGGAGTTCCCCGGCGGCATCCTGGGTGTCGCGCTGAACCTCGAGGCCCGCCACATCGGTGCCGTCATCCTCGGTGAGTCCGACAAGATCGAGCAGGGCCAGCAGGTCAAGCGCACCGGTCGCGTCCTGTCGGTGCCGGTCGGCGACAACTTCCTCGGCCGCGTGATCGATCCCCTCGGCAAGCCGATCGACGGCCTCGGCGAGATCGCCTCCGACGAGGAGCGCGCCCTCGAGCTGCAGGCGGCCACGGTCGTCCAGCGGCAGCCGGTGAAGGAGCCGCTGCAGACCGGCATCAAGGCGATCGACGCCATGACGCCGATCGGCCGCGGCCAGCGCCAGCTGATCATCGGCGACCGCAAGACCGGCAAGACCGCGGTCTGCGTCGACACGATCATCAACCAGAAGTCCGCCTGGGAGACCGGCGACCCGAAGCAGCAGGTGCGCTGCATCTACGTCGCGGTCGGCCAGAAGGGCTCGACCATCTCCGGTGTCCGCACGGCCCTCGAGGAGGCCGGCGCGATGGAGTACACCACGATCGTGGCGGCCCCCGCGTCCGACTCGGCCGGCTTCAAGTGGCTCGCGCCGTACACCGGCTCGACCCTCGGCCAGCACTGGATGTACCAGGGCAAGCACGTCCTGATCATCTTCGACGACCTGACCAAGCAGGCCGAGGCGTACCGCGCCATCTCGCTGCTGCTGCGCCGCCCGCCGGGCCGCGAGGCGTACCCGGGAGACGTCTTCTACTTGCACTCGCGGCTGCTCGAGCGCTGCGCGAAGCTGTCCGACGAGCTCGGCGGCGGCTCGATGACCGGCCTGCCGATCATCGAGACCAAGGCCAACGACGTCTCGGCGTACATCCCGACCAACGTCATCTCGATCACCGACGGCCAGTGCTTCCTGCAGTCCGACCTGTTCAACAACGGCGTCCGCCCGGCGATCAACGTCGGTATCTCGGTCTCCCGCGTGGGTGGCTCGGCGCAGGTCAAGGCGATGCGCACCGTCTCCGGCTCGCTGCGTCTGGACCTGTCGCAGTTCCGTGAGCTCGAGGCCTTCTCGGCCTTCGCCTCGGACCTCGATGCCGCCTCCAAGGCGACCCTGGACCGCGGTGCCCGCCTGGTCGAGCTGCTCAAGCAGCCGCAGTACTCGCCGTTCTCGGTCGAGGAGCAGGTCGTCTCGATCTACCTCGGCACCAAGGGCCACCTGGACATCGTCCCGATCGAGGACGTGCGCCGCTTCGAGTCCGAGTTCCTGGACTTCGTCCGTCACCAGCACCCCGCGATCATGGGCTCGATCGCCGAGACCAAGCAGCTCTCGGACGACGCCGCCAACGAGATCGAGACGGCGGTCAAGGAGTTCCAGCAGCGCTTCACCACCACCAGCGGTGAGCGGCTGATCAACGAGGCTCCGGCGCACTCGATGGACGCCGACCAGGTCGGCCAGGAGAAGGTCACCGTCTACAAGGCAAAGAAGTAGGCCTAGGACATGCCAGCATCCATCCGCGATCTTCGGCGTCGAATCTCCTCGGTGAACTCGACGAAGAAGATCACCCGCGCCCAGGAGCTGATCGCCACCACGCGCATCGGCAAGGCACAGGCGAAGGCGCAGGCGGCCCAGCCGTACAGCAACGAGATGACGCGAGTCATGTCGGCGCTGGCCGGGTCCGCCGCGCTGGATCACCCGCTGCTGAAGGAGCGGGAGAATCCCAAGCGTGCCGCGGTCATCGTCGTGACCGCCGATCGTGGCCTGTGCGGTGGCTACAACTCCAACGCAATCAAGACCGCCGAAGAGCTCATGGCGCTGCTGCGCGACCAGGGCAAGCAGCCTGTGCTGTTCGTCAGCGGACGTCGCGGGGTCACCTACTACAGCTTCCGTGACCGGGAGATCGCCGACTCGTGGACCGGCTTCTCCGAGCGTCCGTCGTACGACGACGCGAAGGCGGTCGCCGAGCGGCTGATCGAGGGCTTCCTCGCGGGTGCCGACGACGACGGTGACGGTCCCGGCGCCGACGGCGTCGTCGGGTACGACGAGATCCACCTCGTCTACACGCAGTTCAAGTCGATGCTCTCCCAGGTGCCCACGGCCACCCGGATCGCGCCGCTCGAGGTCGAGTACGCCGAGTACGACGAGGACCAGCGGGAGCAGAACAAGGACAAGATCCCGCCGGCGTACGAGTTCGAGCCCAGCGCGACCACGCTGATGGACGCGATGCTGCCGAAGTACATCACCACGCGGATCTTCTCGGCGATGCTCGAGTCGTCGGCGTCGGAGTCGGCGGCGCGGCGCGCCGCCATGAAGTCGGCCACCGACAACGCCAGCGAGCTCATCAAGAACCTCACCCGCGAGGCCAACCAGGCCCGTCAGGCTCAGATTACCCAGGAAATCAGCGAGATCGTCGGCGGCGCCGACGCGCTCGCCTCCGCAGGAAGTGATGATTGATATGACCGCAACAACTGAAGCTCCCGCGGCCGAAAAGGCCGGCGGCGCAGCCGACGGTCGCGTCGTCCGGGTCATCGGCCCGGTCGTCGACGTGGAGTTCCCGCGCGGCTCCGTCCCGCCGCTGTTCAACGCGCTGCACTGCGGCATCGAGCTCGCTGCGATGAAGAAGACGCTGACCCTCGAGGTCGCGCAGCACCTCGGCGACAACATGATCCGCGCGATCTCCATGCAGCCCACCGACGGCCTGGTGCGCGGCGCGATCGTCTCGGACACCGGTTCGGCCATCTCGGTGCCGGTCGGCGACCAGGTCAAGGGCCACGTCTTCAACGCGCTCGGCCAGTGCCTGGACGCGCCGGACCTGCAGTTCAGCGGCGACCGCTGGGGCATCCACCGCAAGGCGCCGGCGTTCGACCAGCTCGAGGGCAAGACCGAGATGCTGGAGACCGGCATCAAGGTCATCGACCTGCTGACCCCGTACGTGCAGGGTGGCAAGATCGGCCTGTTCGGCGGTGCCGGTGTCGGCAAGACCGTCCTCATCCAGGAGATGATCACCCGCGTCGCCAAGAACTTCGGTGGCACGTCGGTGTTCGCCGGCGTCGGCGAGCGCACCCGCGAGGGCAACGACCTCTTCCTCGAGATGGAGGAGTCCGGCGTCCTCAACGACACCGCGCTCGTGTTCGGCCAGATGGACGAGCCGCCGGGCACCCGCATGCGCGTCGCGCTCTCGGCACTGACCATGGCGGAGTACTTCCGCGATGAGCAGAACCAGGACGTGCTGCTGTTCATCGACAACATCTTCCGCTTCACCCAGGCGGGCTCCGAGGTCTCCACGCTGCTCGGCCGCATGCCGTCCGCGGTGGGCTACCAGCCGACCCTGGCCGACGAGATGGGCGAGCTGCAGGAGCGCATCACCTCGACCCGCGGCCGTTCGATCACCTCGATGCAGGCGATCTACGTCCCCGCGGACGACTACACCGATCCCGCGCCGGCGACCACCTTCGCGCACCTGGATGCCACGACCGAGCTCTCCCGCCCGATCTCGCAGAAGGGCATCTACCCCGCGGTGGACCCGCTCACCTCGACCTCGCGCATCCTCGACCCGGCGATCGTCGGTGACGAGCACTACCGCGTGGCGCAGGAGATCAAGCGGATCCTGCAGCGCTACCAGGAGCTGCAGGACATCATCGCGATCCTCGGCATCGACGAGCTCGGCGAGGAGGACAAGGTCCTCGTGGGCCGCGCCCGCCGCATCGAGCGCTTCCTCTCGCAGAACCTCCTGGTCGCCGAGCAGTTCACCGGTCAGCAGGGGTCGGTCGTACCGCTCGCGGAGACGATCGACGCGTTCGGCCGGCTGGCCAAGGGCGAGTTCGACCACCTGCCCGAGCAGGCGTTCTTCCTGTGCGGCGGCATCGATGACCTCGAGGCCAACGCCAAGAAGCTCGCCAAGTAACCACCGCACGCACGCAGGAAGGAGGGCCGGCACATGTCACTGCACGTGGAGCTGGTTGCCGTCGAGCGGCTGCTGTGGTCGGGTGAGGCCGACATGGTCATCGCCCGGACGACCGAGGGCGAGCTGGGTATTCTGCCCGGGCACGCCCCGGTGCTGGGCGAGCTCGCCGAGCCGGGCCTGGTGAAGATCAACCGGGCCGGGGGAGAGGGCACGCTCATCGCCGCGGTACACGGCGGGTTCCTGTCGGTCAGCGACAAGGGCGTGTCGATCCTGGCCGAGTTCGCCGAGCTCTCGGACGAGATCGATGTCGAGCGCGCTCGCGCCGCGCTCGAGCGGGCCGAGGGCGGAGCCGAGGACGACGACGCGTCGGCGAAGGCGCGCGCCCAGTCGCGGCTGATGGCCGCGGAGCACGCGCGGGCCTGAGCAACATGAACAACAACGACGTCGCACCCAGGATCTGGGTGCGACGTCGTCTATCACCTGGCGAAAGTGGGTGGGCCTGGTGCATCTCGCAGGCTGGCTGATCGTGCTGGTCGCCCTCGTGGTGATCGCGGTGGGCACGTTCCTCTATCGGCGTCGCCGGATCCTCATCCTGCGCGGCGCGATCGAGATGTCGGTGCACCGCGGCCGCGGGCTGCGCGGCGGCTGGGTGCTCGGGGTGGCCCGGTTCACCGACGAGCACCTGGAGTGGTACCGGCTCACGTCGTTCCGCGCCGGGCCGTCGCTGCGCATCAGCCGCCGCGACACGGAGATCAGCGCACGGCACGAGCCCGACGAGCGGGACGCCGTGTGGATGCCGCCGGAGTCCGTGGTGCTGCACCTGCAGACGACGTCGGGGGAGCAGATCGTCGCGGTCCGCAAGAGTGCCGTGACCGGCCTGCTGTCGTGGTGGGAGTCCGCGCCCCCGCGCTGGATGCGCACGCGGTAGCGCGGACTGCGTCCCGTCCGGTGCTCAGACCTGGCGGTCGCCGCCGGGCACCCATTTCACGTCGCCGTCCGGGTTGGCGTAGCGGCCGGCGATGAACAGCAGGTCCGAGAGCCGGTTGAGGTACTTGGCGGTCAACGGGCTGATGTCGTCGTACCGCTCGATCGCCGCCCACGTCGCGCGCTCCGCCCGCCGGGTCACCGTGCGCGCGAGGTGCAGATAGGCGGCCGCGTTGGTGCCGCCGGGCAGGATGAAGCTGTCGAGCTTGGACAGGCCCTCCTGGAGCTCGTCGCACCATGCCTCGAGGCGATCGACGTAGTCCGCCTCCACGCGCAACGGCGGGTACTTCGGGTTCTCCTGGTACGGCGTGCACAGGTCCGCACCCACGTCGAACAGGTCGTTCTGCACGTGCCGCAGGATCACCCGAAGGCGATCGGAGACGTCGGGCGCGCACATGGGCGCGAGCACCAGGCCGATCACGCTGTTGGCCTCGTCGCAGTCGGCGTAGGCCTCCAGGCGCGGGTCGGTCTTGCTGATCCGGGAGAAGTCCCCGAGTCCGGTGGTGCCGGCGTCGCCGGTGCGGGTGTAGATCTTCGTCAGGTGAACGGCCATACCGTCGAGATTACCGGTGCTCACTAGGATGGCCGGATGGAGATCTTTCGCGTCACCGGCGGCGTCCGCCTCGCCGGCGAGGTCTTCGTGGGTGGGGCCAAGAACAGCGTGCTGAAGCTGATGGCGGCGGCCCTGCTGGCCGAGGGGGAGACCTGCCTGACGAACGTGCCGGACATCCTCGACGTGACGATCATGAGCGAGGTGCTCCGGCGGCTCGGCTGCACCGTCGTCCGAGACGGCGACGCGATGCGCATCGACGTCCCCGGGCGGACGTCCACCGAGACCGACTACAGCCTGGTGCGCCGGATGCGCGCGTCGGTGGCGGTGCTCGGTCCGCTGGTGGCCCGCTACGGGCACGCCAAGGTGGCGATGCCCGGCGGTGACGCGATCGGCATGCGCGGGCTGGACATGCACATCAACGGCCTCGTCGCGCTCGGCGCGGAGGTGCGCAGCGAGCACGGGTACCTCATCGCGTCGGCGAGCCGGCTGCGCGGCGCGCACGTCACCTTCGACTTCCCCAGCGTCGGGGCGACCGAGAACGTGCTGATGGCGGCGGTGCTCGCCGACGGCGACACGGTGATCGACAACGCCGCGCGGGAGCCGGAGATCGTCGACCTCGTGGAGATGCTGCAGTCGATGGGGGCGCAGATCTCCGGAGCGGGCGGCTCGACCCTGCGCGTCACCGGCGTCCGCGGCCTGCGGCCGACGGCGCACCACACCGTCCCGGACCGGATCGTCGCCGGCACCTGGGCGATCGCGGCGGTGATGACCCGCGGCGACGTCCGCGTGCGCGGCGCCCGCCCGCAGCACCTCGAGCGGGTACTGCAGCGGCTCGGCGACATGGGTGCGAGCGTGCGGCACGAGTCCGACGGGTTCTCGGTGTCCATCGATCGGCGTCCGACGGCCCGCAACATCGTGACCCTGCCGTACCCGGGGTTCCCGACCGATCTGCAGCCCATGGCCATCGCGCTCGGCGCGGTCGCGGACGGCGCGTCGACGCTCACCGAGAACGTCTTCGAGGGGCGCTTCATGTTCGTCAACGAGCTGATCCGGCTCGGCGCGAACATCCAGGTCGACGGGCACCACTGCGCGATCGCCGGCATCGAGCGGCTCTCGAGCGCCCCTGTGGAGGCGACGGACATCCGCGCGGGCGCCGGCCTGGTGCTCGCCGGCCTCGTGGCGGACGGCACGACCGAGGTCGGCCACGTCGCGCACATCGACCGGGGCTACCCCGGGTTCGAGGCCAGCCTGCGCGGGCTGGGGGCGAGCATCGAACGGGTCAGCGTCCCCGACCTGTACCTGTCCGAGTAGTCTCGGGGGAATCCAGACCCCCACTTCGAAAGGCAGATCGTGACGACCTCTCCCGTCAAGGTTGCCGTCACCGGCGCCGCCGGTCAGATCGGCTACAGCCTCCTCTTCCGCATCGCATCGGGCGCACTGTTCGGTGCCGACACCCCGGTGGAGCTGCGACTGCTCGAGATCACGCCGGCGCTGAAGGCTCTCGAGGGCGTCGTCATGGAGCTCGACGACTGCGCCTTCCCCACGCTGGCCAAGGTCGAGATCGGCGACGACCCGAACAAGGTCTTCGACGGCGTCAACCACGCGCTCCTGGTCGGCGCGCGGCCGCGCGGACCGGGCATGGAGCGCGGTGACCTCCTCGAGGCCAACGGCGGCATCTTCGCCCCGCAGGGCAAGGCCCTGAACGAGGTCGCCGCGGACGACGTGCACATCACCGTCACCGGCAACCCGGCCAACACCAACGCGCTGATCGCGATGAACAACGCGCCGGACATCCCGGACACCCGGTTCTCCGCGCTCACCCGGCTCGATCACAACCGCGCGATCTCGCAGCTGGCCGCGAAGCTCGGCGTCCCGGTCACCGAGATCAAGAAGATGACGATCTGGGGCAACCACTCGGCCACCCAGTACCCCGACCTGTTCCACGCCGAGGTCTCGGGCAAGAACGCCGCCGAGACGGTCGGTGACCAGGACTGGCTCGCCGGCACGTTCATCCCCACCGTCGCCAAGCACGGCGCGGCGATCATCGACGCGCGCGGCGCGTCGTCCGCCGCCTCCGCGGCGTCCGCCACCATCGACCACGCCCGCGACTGGGCGCTCGGGTCGGCCCAGGACGACTGGGTCTCCATGGCGGTCGCCTCCGACGGCTCGTACGGCGTCCCGGAGGGCCTGATCTCCTCGTTCCCCGTCGTGTGCAAGAACGGCGAGTACCAGATCGTCCAGGGCCTGGACATCGACGAGTTCTCCCGCGGCAAGATCGACGCGTCCGTCAAGGAGCTCGAGGAGGAGCGCGAGGCGGTTCGCGGCCTCGGGCTCATCAAGTAACCTGCAGCACCGAGAAGCGCCCCACCGGGATCCGGTGGGGCGCTTCTTCGTGCTGGTTGGCGGCATTTTCGGCCTGCGACGTCTCGGCGCGCTCGGCCTCGCTCGTGCCTCGCTCGCCTCGTCTTGCTCGACGACCGCTGACGAGCCTGCGCTCCTCGCGCTTCGCGCTCGTCGCTACGGCACTACAACTGACAGCATGCGGGCGATGCACACGGGCTTCTCCACGCCCTCGGCCTCGATGGTCCAGTCCCAGGACGCGCGGCTGCCCATGGCGATGTCGGTGACCTCGGCGAGCGTCGCACTGGCGCGCAGCTTCGAGCCGACCGGTACCGGATGCGGGAAGCGGACCTTGTCGCAGCCGTAGTTCACGCCCATCTTCACGCCGTCGACGCGGGTCAGCTGCGAGCCGAACATCGGGATCAGCGACAGCGTCATGAAGCCGTGCGCGATCGTCGTCTTGAACGGACCCTGCTTGGCCTTCTCGACATCGACGTGGATCCACTGGTGGTCGCCGGTCGCGTCAGCGAACTGGTTCACCGCCTCCTGGGTGACCTGGAACCAGTCGGTCGGGCCGAACGTGTTGCCGACGTTCGCCTTCAGATCGTCGATGCCGGTGAAAACCTTGACCTCTGCCATGAGTGACTCCTCGTCAGGTGGGTCGCCCGGGCTTGTCGGGCGCTTGCTGTGAGGTTATCCATAGCCGAATCCGATTCGGAAGGCGGTCTGAGATGTGGCACCGCGGTACGGCTGAAATACAGTTAGCGCAATCTGTCTCTGGAGGTCCCCATGCCGTACCCATCGAACGACGACCGTGACCGCCCGTGGGTGATGCGCACCTACGCCGGGCACTCGTCGGCCAGCGCATCGAACGAGCTGTACCGCCGCAACCTGGCCAAGGGCCAGACGGGGCTGTCGGTGGCCTTCGACCTTCCGACGCAGACCGGCTACGACCCCGACGACCAGCTGGCCCGGGGCGAGGTCGGGCGGGTCGGCGTCCCGGTCAGCCACCTCGGTGACATGCGCGCCCTGTTCGAGCAGATCCCGCTCGAGCAGATGAACACCTCGATGACGATCAACGCCACGGCGATGTGGCTGCTCGCGCTGTACCAGGTGGTGGCCGAGGAGCAGGGCGCCGACATCAGCAAGCTCGCCGGCACGACCCAGAACGACATCGTCAAGGAATACCTCTCCCGCGGCACCTACGTGTTCCCGCCGGCGCCGTCGATGCGGCTGATCACCGACATGGTCGCCTACACGGTGCACACCATGCCGAAGTTCAACCCGATCAACATCTGCTCCTACCACCTGCAGGAGGCCGGGGCGACGCCGGTGCAGGAGGTCGCGTTCGCGATGAGCACCGCGATCGCCGTCCTCGACGCGGTCCGCGACTCCGGCCAGGTCTCCGAGCAGGACTTCGGCAAGGTCGTCGGGCGCATCTCGTTCTTCGTCAACGCCGGCGTCCGGTTCGTCGAGGAGATGAGCAAGATGCGCGCCTTCAACCGGCTCTGGGACGAGATCACCCGCGAGCGGTACGGCGTCGAGGACCCCAAGATGCGCCGCTTCCGGTACGGCGTCCAGGTCAACTCCCTCGGCCTCACCGAGGCGCAGCCGGAGAACAACGTGCAGCGGATCGTGCTGGAGATGCTGGGCGTGACGCTGTCCAAGGACGCCCGCGCGCGAGCCATCCAGCTGCCGGCCTGGAACGAGGCGCTCGGGCTGCCGCGGCCGTGGGACCAGCAGTGGGCGCTGCGCATGCAGCAGGTGCTGGCCTACGAGTCGGACCTGCTGGAGTACGAGGACATCTTCGAGGGCTCGAAGGTGATCGAGGCCAAGGTGGCGTCGATCGTCGACGGCGCCAAGGAGCTCATGGCGCAGATCGAGGACGCCGGCGGCGCGGTCGCCGCGGTCGAGTCCGGGTTCATGAAGGGCGCGCTGGTCGACTCGCTGGCCTCCCGCCGCGCCCGGATCGAGTCCGGCGAGGACATCATCGTCGGCGTCAACAAGTACGACTCCACCGAGCCCAGCCCGCTGACCGACGAGTCGCAGGAAGCGATCATGACCGTCGACGCCGGCGTGGAGAAGGCCGCGGCGGACGCCGTCCGCGCCTGGCGTGCCGGGCGCGACAACGCGCGGGTGGACGCCGCCCTCGCGGCACTGCACGAGGCGGCCAAGGGCAGCGACAACCTGATGGCGGCGACCCTGGAGTGCGCGCGCGCCGGAGTCACGACGGGCGAGTGGTCGCGGGTGCTGCGCGAGGAGTTCGGCGAGTTCCGCGCCCCGACCGGCGTGTCGGCGGCCAGTGCCGCGGGCGAGGCGGGGGAGGCGCTGCAGCGGGTCCGGCAGCGGGTCGCCGGACTCGGTGACCGGATGGGACGCCGGCTGAAGATGCTGGTCGGCAAGCCGGGTCTGGACGGGCACTCCAACGGCGCCGAGCAGATCGCGGTCCGGGCGCGCGACGCCGGCTTCGAGGTGATCTACCAGGGCATCCGGCTCACCCCCGAGCAGATCGTCGCGGCCGCCGTGGAGGAGGACGTGCACGTCGTCGGCCTGTCGGTGCTCTCCGGCTCGCACCTCGAGGTGGTGCCCGCCGTGCTCGCCGGGCTGCGTGAGAACGGCATGGACGACGTCCCGGTCGTGGTCGGCGGCATCATCCCCGACGACGACGCGCGCGCTCTCACCGAGCTCGGGGTCGCGAAGGTCTTCACCCCCAAGGACTACGAGCTCAACGACATCATGAGCACGATCGTCGACATCGTCGAGCAGTCCGCCGGCGAGCTCGCGGCCTCCTCGTAGTGGCCGGCCAGGTCAACCTCGACCAGGTCGTCGTCCAGTTCGACGTCACGCCCGTGCTGCGGGGCGTCTCGGCGGGGATCGAGGACGGCGATCGGATCGGCGTCGTCGGGCTCAACGGCGCCGGAAAGTCGACGCTGCTGGAGGTCGTCGGTTGCCGTCGCGCCCCGGACTCCGGTCGCGTGTCGTGGCGCTCGGGCCTGCACGTCGCCGAGGTCGGGCAGAGCGACGACTTCGCCGACAGCACGACCATCCGCGAGCTCGTGGTGCCCGGCAGCGCGGGCGCCGAGCACGAGTGGGCCGCCGACCCGCGGGCTCGGCGGGTCGTCGAGGGGCTGGGCCTGCTGCGGCTCGGCCTGGACCGAGCGGTCGGCGAGCTGTCCGGCGGCGAGCGACGTCGGGTCGGGCTGGCCGCGGCGCTGGTCGCGGACGTCGACCTGCTGATCCTCGACGAGCCGACCAACCACCTCGACATCGAGGGCGTGCAGTGGCTGGCGCAGTACCTCGACGGATTCAGCGGGGCCGTCCTCGTCGTCACCCACGACCGGTGGTTCCTGGACACCGTGTGCACGCGCACCTGGGAGGTCGTGAACGGCCAGATCCACACCTACGAGGGTGGCTACGCCGACTGGGTGTTCGCCCGGGCCGAACGGCAGCGGGTCGCCGATGTGGTGGAGGAGCGGCGCCGCAACCTCGCCAAGAAGGAGCTCGCCTGGCTGCGTCGGGGAGCGCCGGCGCGGACCTCCAAGCCGCGGTTCCGCATCGAGGCGGCCAACGCCGTCATCGCCGACGTGCCGCCGCCGCGGGACAAGGTGCAGCTCGTCGCGACCGCCACCTCGCGGATGGGCAAGACGGTCGTCGACCTCGTCGACGCGACGGTCGCGTTCGGCGACCGTCGGGTGCTCGACCGGGTGACCTGGCGCCTCGCACCCGGCGGCCGCTACGGCATCCTCGGGCCGAACGGCGCGGGGAAGTCGACGCTGCTGCGTACGCTGATCGGCGAGCAGGAGCTCACCGGCGGCTCGCGGGAGATCGGCGCGACGGTGCGGGTCGGGCACCTGTCGCAGAATCTCGCCGAGCTCAACCCCGAGCACCGGATGATCGAGTCCGTCTCCGAGCATGCATCCCTGATCCGCATCGGCGACAAGGACCTCACCGGCGGCCAGCTGCTCGAGCGGTTCGGCTTCCCCGCCGCCACCCACAAGCGCTTCGTGCGGGATCTCTCCGGCGGCCAGCGGCGCCGCCTGCAGATGGTGCGCACCCTGATGCACGAGCCCAACCTGCTGGTGCTCGACGAGCCCAACACTCAGGAACCGTATGTGGTTCGGACACCTTCATTCTACCGCTCCGAGGGGCGGTCATGGGGTGCTTGCCGCACCCGTGCCGCGCATCGTGTCGCGCGGCCGAGGCATCCTGGCCGGACTTCGCGGAAGGCCGGTGCGCGGTAGTGGCTGCGCCATTGGTGGTGGGGGAAGCCCTGCACTTGGAGTATCCGACGCGAGTGGTGTTCGACTCGGTGACGGTCGGCGTCGAGGAAGGCGATCGCGTCGGGATCGTGGGTCGCAACGGTGACGGCAAGTCGAGCCTGCTGGGGATGCTCAGCGGCTTGATCGAGCCGCAGGCGGGCCGAGTGACGCGGCGAGGCGGGGTGCGCTTCGGGGTGCTGTCGCAGTCTGACGACCTCGACTCCGCTGCGACGGTCGCCGGGTCGATCGTCGGTGACCGGCCGGAGCACGAGTGGGCCGGCGACGCCAAGGTCCGCGACGTGATCGGCGGGCTGGTCGCTGATCTGCCGTGGGAGGCGAGGATCGGCGAGCTGAGCGGCGGGCAGCGTCGCCGGGTCGCGCTGGCCGCGCTGCTGATCGGCGAGTGGGATGTCATTGCTTTTGATGAGCCGACGAACCATCTCGACGTCGAGGGCATCGCCTGGCTGGCCGGACACCTGCGGAACCGCTGGGCCAAGAACTCGGGCGGCCTGCTGGTCGTCACTCACGACCGCTGGTTCCTCGATGAGGTCTGCACCGAGACGTGGGAGGTGCACGACGGGACCGTGGAGCCGTTCGAGGGCGGCTACGCGGCCTACGTGCTGCAACGGGTCGAACGGGACCGGATCAACGCCGCCACCGAGGCCAAACGACAGAACCTCATGCGTAAGGAGCTGGCGTGGCTACGCCGGGGAGCCCCGGCTCGCACGTCCAAGCCGAAGTTCCGCATCGACGCCGCCAACCAACTGATCGAGGACGTGCCCCCGGTTCGTAACCCGATCGAGCTGCAACGCCTCGCCGTCGCCCGCCTGGGCAAGCAGGTGGTCGATCTGGAAGGCGCGGGCGTGCGCTACGGCGACCGCGACGTGCTACGCGAGGTGACCTGGCGGCTCGCCCCCGGCGAGCGGACCGGGATACTCGGCGCGAACGGGAGCGGCAAGTCCACGCTGCTCGGTTTGATCGCCGGAACCGTGCAGCCCACGTCGGGCCGGATCAAGACGGGCAAGACGGTGCGGCTCGGCCTGCTCGACCAGCATTTCTCCCAGCTCGCGGACATCGGCGGCGACCGGGTGCGCGAAGTGCTGGCCCGCACGCAGACGACGTTCGCGATCGACGGCAAAGACCTCACGCCGGCGCAACTGCTGGAACGCCTCGGCTTCGCCCGCCCGCACCTCTCCACGAGGGTCGCCGAGCTGTCGGGCGGTCAGAAGCGGCGGCTACAACTCCTGCTCCTGCTGCTGAACGAACCTAACCTCATCGCTCTCGATGAACCTGCGAACGACGTTGACGCGGACATGCTGGCCGCGATGGAGGACCTGCTGGACTCGTGGCCGGGAACTCTGATCGTCGTGTCTCACGATCGCTACATGCTGGAACGGGTCACCGACCAGCAGTACGCCATTCTTGATGGACGCTTGCGGCACCTGCCCGGCGGGGTGGACGAGTACCTGCGGCTGCGGCGCGAGCAGTCGTCATCGCGCACGAGTAGTCCGATCACTCCGACGGCCGGCGACGAGGGTGCGGGCGTGTCCGGACTCTCCGGTGCCGAACGACGCACCGCGCAGAAGGAAGTCGCCTCGATCGAACGCCGTCTCGACAAGCTCCACGCCGAGGTGAAGACCCTGCACCAGCGCATGGCCGACCATGACCAGAACGACTACGAGGGTCTACAGAGGCTCGCGGACAACCTGCGCGCCGTCGAGGACGAGACGGCCGAACTCGAAGAACGTTGGCTGGAACTCTCTGACCTGATTGATTAGGCCAGTCTCTCGGCGTAGTCCTCGGGGAGCACGGCGGCGTGCCTGGACTCGCGTCGCTGACGCCGTTCCTGTGCTCGGACGGTGAGAAGCACGATGAGGCTGACGGGTCCGATCCAGAAGAACTTGAGGGCGTTCCACGCGAACAGCAGGACTAGCAGGTAGAGCCAGCCAGGGCCGCCACGGTCGATGATCGTGTAGCAGATCGCCGTGGCGAAGTAGTAGCCGCCGCCCAGGGTCAGCATGGCGGGGATGCCCCACTTCAAGCCTCGGCGGCGGTAGCGGATCGCGCCGAGCAGCAGATTCGTGGGCGCGTGCTGGAACCAGCCGTAGCCTCGTGCGCTCAGGTTCATGGATGTGCGGAGCATTGCGGGCCTCTTTCGTCGTCATAGCGCGACGGGTATCCGTCGTGGAGGCGGCTATGAACCGAGTGCCCGCGATGGGCCGTCCCGAAGGACCCGCGTAGTTTGCTGAACCTGCCTCGCTACCGAGTCTACGACTGACTCGCGACAGAGGGAACCCCGGCGGCAGGCGGGCGTGTACCTCGTCGGTGACCTTGGAGCGGAAGGGACACCGATCATGGCGACGTTGGCGGAGCAGGTGCAGGGTGAGCGGATGGCGCGGATCGCGTTGTCGATGATCGCCGAACCGAACGACTCGACCACCGGGTACGTCCTCACCCGTCACGGCGGGGTCGAGACGCTGCGGCTGATCGAGTCCGACGACGAGGTGCCCGGCCTGGCACGGGCTGACGTGCTGATGTGGCGCGAACGGCTGGCGGCGCGGGTCATGCCCGGCCTGCCGGACCAGCTAGCGCAGGCGGAGCGGCACGGGTTCGGCACGCTCATCCCGGCCGACAAGGAATGGCCCGCCGGTCTGAACGACCTGGGCGAGCGCGCGCCGTACCTGCTGTGGACGCGGGGCGCGGCTTCGTTCTTGACGACGGCGCTGAGCGATCGGGCCACGATCACGGGCGCTCGAGCTGCGACTTCCTATGGCGAGCAGGTCGCGGGCGAGCTGGCGGCGGGTCTGGCCGATGAGGAACGGGTCGTCGTCTCCGGTGGCGCCTACGGGATCGAGGGTGCCGCGCACAAGAGCGTGCTCGCCGCGAGCGGTCAGACGATCGCGGTCCTGGCGAACGGGTTGGATCGCCCCCACCCGGCCGGGCACAGCGAGTTGCTGAACCGGATCGGAGATGTCGGGCTGCTGGTCAGTGAGCTGCCGCCCGGAGCCGCGCCGACCAGGCACAGGTTCCTGTCCCGCAACCGCCTGCTGGCGGCGCTCTCCGGTGCGACCGTGATCCCCGAGGCCGGTCCCCGGTCCGGGTCGATGACTACCGTGCTCGCCGCACGCGAACTCGGCCGGGGCGTCGGCGCGGTGCCCGGCCCGGTGACCAGCGTGGCGAGCGCGGGGCCGAACGAACTCATCAAGCAAGGCTTCGCCTCACTCGTCACTCAGCCAAGCGACGTGATCGACCTACTCGACGCCGATAGGACCCCGGACCGGACTGTGACGCGGCCCGAGGTCGGACGCGAGTTCGGGCACCGGCACCCGTCGCCGGGCACGCCGGGGCGCTCTCTCTGACGGCCGCCCTCGCTGGACGGGCTCACAAGCTCGGTGCGGGGCGTGATGTGGTCGCTGGCCGCACCGCATCAGCCGTCGCGCCTTCGTGAGCGATCGCCTGGGCGCGGTTGAGGGCGGCGCGGGCGCGGATGGCGTCGATCTTCTGGCTGGTGCTCTCCGGCGTCGGGCCGAGCGGGGTCCGGTCGTCGGTGATGCCGTAGCGGTCGCGGTAGGCGGCGACGCTGCGGGCGGCGCGCCACCATGTCGCCTTCTGCTTCTCGCCCCTCGGTGCCGTGCCGAGGTCGGCTGTCCACGATTCCTCATCGGTGAGGGAGCCACGGAGGATGGCGTCGGCGCGAGCCTCGATCAGCTCGCGGCGCTCGTCCAGGGCTTGCCGCATGTCCTCGGCCATCTGCCCGCCGGCGTGCGGGATCAGTCCGACGATCAGCCTCGGAGCCTTCCGGGTGCGGCCTGACCCAGCGGGTCGAGCGGTGGCGCGCGCGACGCGGGCGTGCAGGACGGAGGCGATGTCGTCGGCATCGTCCAGACTCCGCGCCGCCACCAGCCGCGGGAGCAGCGCATCGAGGTCGTGGTGGTTGGCCTCGGCGTGACGCAGCTCGGCCGACAGCGCGCCGTAGGCGTCGGAGCCGAGCACGTCTTCGATCTGCTCGACGGTGAGCCCGGACGCGGCGAGCAAGGTCGCCCAGCGGTCGTGCTGGGCGGCTTGCGCGATGGTGTCGTACTCGGCCGCGAGTTGGGCGATCGAGCCCCAGCGGTCTTGCTCGGCGGCGATCGTCTCGTGCGCGGACAGCTCGGCGCCGATGTGCTGCAGAACGCCGTAGAGGATCGAGCGGGCGGTGATGTTCGGGTTGTCGCCGGGATGTGGCACCGCGTGTTCGACGTCTTCTCGGTCGACGGCGACGTAGGCGTGGTTGCTGTGGGCGCCGCGGGTCATGGAGACGTAGAAGTTCTCCCGCGTGGTGGTGGCGGTGACAACCGCGTGCGCGGTGTCGGTGGTCACGCCCTGGGCGCGGTGCGCGGTGATCGCGTAGCCGAGGTCCAGGTGCTCGGCCACGTAGTCGGCCGGCAGGACGATCCCGCCGCCGAACCTGCGTCCGGCCGGGCGGACGCTGACCGACCCGTCCTCCCGAACCCCGGTGACGATCCAGCGGGAGCCGTTGCGGACCCACGTCTTGCCGTTACGGAGCCGCCGGTCGTTCTCGCGGGTGATGACCAGATCGCCCTCCGAGACCGCGGTGCCGTCGCGCAGCGGCAGTTCGCGGGTGGGATTAACGGTGCCGTCGATGATCCGATCCGCCCGCGCCCTGGCGTTCAGCTCGGTGACGGTCGCGTGGGTCTCGGTGACCAGGATCGACGCGCGCCCGGCGGCAAGATCACGTCGCCATGCGGTGTAGGCGGCGTCGATCATCGCTTCCTCATCGCCCCCGGTGACCCGGCCGTGCTCGATCAGGGTGTCGATCGCCTCGGCGCGTCCGTGGCGGAGCTGGAGCGAGGTGGTCTTCTCCCACTCGTTGGTGAAGCGGTGCAGATCGGTCAGCTCGGGGGCGTCGTCGCGATCGTGCACGAGCATCGCGAAGCTGCCGCCGGCGCCGGGTGATTGGAGCTGGCCCCAGTCGCCGACCAGGAGGACCTTCGCGCCGGCCTTCTCGGCTTCACGGGTGAGCCGATCCAGCGACATCGTTCCGGCCAGGCTTGCCTCGTCGATGATGACGAGCTGCCCGGCCGTGAACGTAGTCCCGTACATGATGTGGTTCTGCCACCACTTCGCCGTGTTCTCGGTAGCGATGCCGAGGTCATCGGCAAGGACCTGCGCGGCGACCGCCGAGGGGGCGAGCCCGATCACCGAGCCGGCGCCGTGCTCCTTCTCCCACGCCCGCCGGAGCCCGTTCATCGCTGTCGTCTTTCCGGCCCCAGCCGGACCGACCAGCACGTCCACGACACGACCGGAGACCGCGATCGCGGCAAGGGCCGCGGCCTGATCCTCGCCGAGCACCCGGCCGCGCGCGTCGGGCCTGCGGGCGATCCTCTCGACCGTCTCCAACGGCACCACCGGCCCGGAGGTGTCAGCGGCGCGTGTCAGGAGTCGGTCTTCGGCAGCCAGCAGGGCTTCGGATGAGAACAGGGTCGAGGCGTGCGGCCGGAACCGGGAGGTGCCGTCCACGCGGCGGAACTGCAACGGGCTCGACGCCAGCTCCGGCGGCGTCAGCCGCAGCGAAGCGTGCTCGGCGGCATCGACCACGAGCCCGGTGATCGCCTCCCGGTCCTGGATGCTGGCCAACCGCAACCCCATCAACTGCCGGGATGCTTCGGCGTGCAGGTTCCAGCGGGTCCAGGTCGAACGCTTCTCACCGACCGTCTCCATCACGGTCTGTCCGACTTCGTGCACCACATCCAAAGGCACGTCGTCGGCGCGCAGGACCCGCCGTGGCGCCTGTGCGTTCGTCGCGGCGAGGGTGCGCGCCCAGCCGTTCGCGTCTCGGCGCAGCACCCGGCTGGCGCGCTGTCGCCACTCGGCGGTGAGGTCGGCCAGCGAGCGGACCTGCTTCTCCGGCCTCGTGGCGAGCGTCGCCTGCGCCCGCAGTTTCAGCACCGTTCGCGCAGACGGCTGCCTGCCGTGCTTGGCGACGTACTCCGCGATGAGGCGGTCTTTCTCGGCCTCGATGTGCCGGGACCGGGTGGAGAACTCGGCCACGAGCTCGTCGGGCACACCCTCGATTTCCCAGGCCGGGTTCCGATCCCTGCCACGTTCGCGGGCCTCCCACTCGACGCCGAGGACGCGGGTGAGCTGGTCGGCCAGAGCGGCGTTGTAGAGCTCGGAGACCGCGACGACCACCGCGTGCATCGGGCGGCCCGCGAGGGTCCGCCAACGCCCGTCCTGCACGGTCAGGACCTTGTTGCTGATGACGACGTGGGTGTGCAACTGCGGGTCGCCGGCGCGGCTGTCGTAGTGATCGAACGCCGCGGCCACGACTCCGGCGACATCGACGTGCGCAACCGCGCCGTCCGGGCCGGTTGCACCGACCCGTGTTGCGGCAACCTCGCGTTCGAGGAACGCAACCAGCTCTGCAACCGCCGCATGATGGGCGTCCGCGATCAACGCTTGGGTGCCGGCGTCCGCAACCGCCCAGATCGTGGAGACCGACTTCGGCACACTGAACGTGAAGTCATAGCCCGCTACCGCGCGGCGGGTGCCGCGCTCGGCTTCCTCCGCCTCGATCGCAGCCACTTCCTGCGCCCGAGTCGCCGGCCCCAACTCGGGATCGAGGGCGTCCACGCGCTGCTTGATCCGCTCTCCGATTGACGCGAACTGCTGGTAGGCGCGGCCCAGCGGATCGCCCGTAATCGGGTCATGGCCCATCCCAACCAACAGCGCGAGCTGAGCTTCCGAGACCTGCCCTCCATCGACCAGCTCGCCGTGCCCGAGCCGACCCAGCCCCGAGCCCATCCAGAAGCCCGGCGGCGTCCCCGCCTCCGCGTAGTAGCGGGTCAACGGCGTGCTCAGGCTCCGGTCGCCGTCGCCCGCAGCGATGGACTTCAACAGGTACTTGTACCCATCGCCCGCGCTCATCACGCGCATCGAAACCGTCACCTCGGCTGCTCCTTCCGGCCCCGCTCGGGAAGCAGGTGAGCCCGCGAGCCCGGTCGCATCAGATGCGACTCAGGACGGCTCGCGCCTCGTCTGAAAGACGTGTGATGGCTCGGGGAGCCGACGGCTGAGGACCAGCGACGCCGCCTGAGCCACGGACTCCGAAGCGCGCCGGGGTGGTGCGCCGAGTGCGGGCATGGCACCGGCGACGAGGCATGGCGGCCGCGGTTCGGAAGGTCGTGCACCTGGTCGCTGACCAGCCCGGCGGTGACCTCGTGCGTGAAGTCCGACCGGGGATCACCCGTCAGCCGGAGCCCTCATGCACGATCCACACGACCGGACTCACCCGCTCAGAGTCGGATCGCTGTTCTCCGGCTACGGCGG
This sequence comes from Cumulibacter manganitolerans, assembly GCF_009602465.1. NCBI lineage: Bacteria > Bacillati > Actinomycetota > Actinomycetes > Geodermatophilales > Geodermatophilaceae > Cumulibacter > Cumulibacter manganitolerans. The sequence continues at coordinate 62,635 of NZ_WBKP01000003.1, forward strand.
GCTCGACCTCGCCGTCGAACACGCCTTGGATACCGAGACGATCTGGTTCTCCGAGAACAACGGGCACGTCTCGCACATCTTCGCCCACCACTGGCCCGACGCCCCCAACCTGGGCGACATCACCACCATCGACTGGCGCACCGTCGAGCCGGTCGATGTTCTCTGCGGAGGCTTCCCCTGCCAGGACGTGTCGACCGTGGGCAAGCGCGCCGGCCTCGCACCCGGCACCCGCTCCGGGCTCTGGTCGTACATGGCCGCCGCGATCGACGCGCTGCAACCCCAGCTCGTCGTCATCGAGAACGTGCGCGGCCTGCTGTCCTCGCCCGCCGTCCGCGAACCCCTGGAAGGAGACGACGATGCACAAAGCAACCCCGACCACGCAACCCCCGGCGATGCAACCCTTCGCGACCTGGAACCCGACCCGTGGGGTCTGGGAGACATTGCAGCTCGACCTCTCCGGGCGGCAGGCGCCGTACTCGGCGATCTGGCCGACCTGCGGTATGACGCGGAATGGATCGGCCTACCAGCGTCCCTTGTCGGCGCTCCTCACCATCGTTTCCGCATCTTCATCGTCGCCCAACGTGATGTTCCGGACCCCGCTCGCAACGGACTCTTCTCGCGGTGGAGAGAGCCTGGATCAGGTACGGGCGCGGCATGGGACGATCGCCTTGTCGCACCAGATCATCGACCTCGCCTTGAACGGACCGGGCGGCTCTCCGAGCAGATGCGACGAGTCGGAGACCTTGTGGACCCTGATCGACGGACTGTTCGACGCTGGGGACGCTACGCCCGAGCCATCGCCCAATGGGAACACGTCACCGGACAGGATGCACCTGCTCCCGCCCTCCTAAACGACGGCAGAGGTCCGCGTCTGGCACCCGCGTTTGTGGAATGGCTCATGGGTCTCGAACCCGGCTGGGTTACCGACCCCGGATACGGGCTCACTCAGAACCAGCAGATTACTGCCCTCGGCAACGGAGTCCTCCCGCTGCAAGCGGTGACCGCTCTGGTCAAGACTGTGCAGCGCGAACATGCTGCGTAGGCGTCAAGGAAGGGTCGGGGGTCGGGTTCATGCGAGCTTGTTTCATTGTCCTTGAATGAGGGCCAAGCGCGGCATGTTCGATGATGGTCATGGCCAGTCAACGTCGTAGTGAGATGGCGGGAATACGGAAGTAGACCTCGGCCCAACGTCGCTCGTATTCGGCCGGCGTCAGGAACTCACTTGTGCGAGCGTTGTCGAGTGCGATCAAGGCCCTGTGGCAGGAAACAAGTAGATCAGGGTTGCCATCAATGGTCGTGCTGGGGGCGGCGCGGAAGTTGATCTCGACCGTAAGTGAACGCGTCTGGTCGCGAAGCCTGCGCGTCAGGCGTCGAGTCACGAGGCCGAATGCGGCGGCAGTTGCAAGGACGCTTGTGAGGAGCGCCCAGCTTGGCAGCCCGTCGATGAGAGCGGCAATCAAGAGTCCGGCTGAGGAGCCGTATGCGGGTGCGATCCGGTCGATGGCGATCAGTCTCCGATCACGGCTCGTCGTGCCAGGAGGATGCACTTCCAGGAAGAAGAGTTGTGTTCCGTGTGCGGGACCGAGCGTGCGGACCGTACCCCAGCGCCTAGTGAGGGTCCTGACTTCCTGGAGCCGGTCGATCATGTCGTGGGTGTTCACGGTCCGGCCGCCTAGACCGCGGCTCGCGGTCCGCTGGGTGAGGTCGCGCAAGCGCCACCCCGCGCCGCAGCCTTTACGCTCATCTCCCCATTGGATCGGGTATCGGAAACCCGCGCCGTATGGACAGCGCGAGGATTCACCCAAGTCCTGTATGCGTTCCGTTAGACCAGATGATCTTCGTCTGTCTCGGCGCCCCATCTCGTGGTTGGTCGCGTGGAACCGCCCGCTGTCCGAATCTCTTTCCGCTCGTCGACGAGCCGGCATGCCAAGGAGAGCCCCTTCACATACGTCAAGCGTGTCCTGTGGGGACTCCGACCGCGACCGACGACGGGAGCCACCGTGGCCGCCGTATGCGCGCTCGGCCGACAGGCCCTTGACATCGCTTGATCTTGATCGTCCGCGTGCGGCCGGGCCCCGACCGTATGGACGCCGCGAGTGTTCGGGCCAATCTCGTATGCGTTCTGTTAGTCCTCGTGATCTTCGCCGTTTGAGGGTGTTGTCTCAGGAGTCGCGTCCCGAAATACGCATGCGGTCATCGCTTGGTGACCGACCTGAGGAACGGAGCTTGCTCGTGCTAGACATCGTGTTCATCGCCGGTGTGATTGGTCTGTTCGCGCTGATCGGTCTGCTCGGTAAGGCGTTGGAGAAGCTGTGATCATCTTCGAGCTGGCCGCTGCGGTGCTCGGTGTCGCGGCCGTCGTCTATCTCGTCTTCGCGCTCATCAAGCCGGAGCGGTTCTGATGGGGTGGCTGTTTGCGATCGCCGCACTGGCGACGGTCGCCTTGTTCCTGGCGGTGGTGCACCGTCCGCTTGGGGACTACATGGCGTGGGTGTACAGCGCCCCCAAGCACTGGAAGATCGAGCGGGGCATCTACCGGCTGATCGGCGTCGACGCCAAGAGCGAGCAGACCTGGCAGGCATACCTGCGGGGGGTGCTGGCGTTCTCCGCGGTGGGTCTGCTGCTGGTGTACGGGCTGCAGCGGCTGCAGTGGTGGCTGCCGTACTCGCTGGGCCTGCCTGCGCCGTCGGAGCACCTGTCGTTCAACACGGCCGCCTCGTTCGTGGGGAACACGAACTGGCAGTCCTACTCGGGTGAGCTGACCCTCGGCTACACGGTGCAGTTCGCAGGCCTTGCCGTGCAGAACTTCGTGTCCGCGGCGGTCGGGATGGCGGTGGCGATCGCCCTCGTGCGCGGCTTCGCGTACCGCCGCAGCGGCACGATCGGCAACTTCTGGACCGATCTGGTGCGCGGCACCATCCGCATCCTGCTGCCGATCGCGGCGATCGGTGCGATCGTGCTGCTCGCCGGCGGGGTGATCCAGAACTTCAACGGCTTCACCGAGGTGAGCACGCTCACCGGGGGCGCCCAGTCGATCCCCGGTGGGCCGGTCGCCTCGCAGGAGGTTATCAAGCTGCTCGGCACCAACGGCGGCGGCTTCTTCAACACCAACTCCGCCCACCCCTTCGAGAACCCGACCGCCTGGACGAACGTCGTCGAGGTGCTGCTCATGCTGGTCATCCCGTTCTCACTGCCGCGCACCTTCGGCCGCCTCGTCGGAGACAAGCGGCAGGGCTACGCGATCCTCGCCGTCATGGGCGTGCTGTTCGTGGCATCCTTCGCGATCCTCACCGCGATCGAGAGCGGAGGGATGGGCACCGCCCCGCAGCTCGCGGGCGGTGCAATGGAGGGCAAGGAGCAACGGTTCGGGATCATCGGCTCGACCCTGTTCTCGACCACCTCCACCGGCACCTCCACCGGCGCGGTGAACGCGATGCACGACTCCTACACCGCGCTGGGCGGCATGATACCGATGCTCAACATGATGCTCGGCGAGGTCGCACCCGGCGGGGTCGGCTCCGGCCTGTACGGGCTGCTGGTTCTGGCGGTGATCGCGGTGTTTGTCGCCGGTCTGCTGATCGGACGCACCCCGGAGTACCTGGGCAAGAAGATCGGGCCACGGGAGATCAAGCTGGCAAGCTTGTACATCCTCGTCATGCCGATCCTCGTGCTTGCCGGTACCGCGCTGAGCTTCGCGATACCCGGCGTCCGGGACGAGGTGACCTCGGTGTCGATCTGGAACCCCGGCGTGCACGGCATGTCGGAGGTGTTGTACGCCTTCACTTCGGCCGCCAACAACAATGGGTCCGCGTTCGCCGGGCTCACTGCGAATACGCCATGGCTGAACGTCACCCTGGGGCTGGCGATCCTGCTGGGCCGATTCGTCCCGATCGTGCTGGTGCTTGCCCTGGCCGGATCGCTTGCCGCGCAGGACAAAGTCCCTGCTACCGCGGGGACCCTGCCGACGCATCGGCCTCAGTTCATCGGTCTGCTGACCGTCGTCACGGTGCTGGTTACCGCTTTGACCTTCTTCCCCGTTCTCACGCTGGGTCCCCTGGCGGAAGGGCTGCTCTGAATCATGTCCACAACAACTTCATCCGTCCACAGCTCATCTGCCGGCAGCTCGTCCGCCGGTAGCGACACCCCTCGCGGCACCTTCTCCTGGGTGCAGCTCGTCACGGCGGCACCGGGTGCGTTCCGCAAGCTCGACCCGCGCCAGCAGTGGCGCAACCCGGTGATGTTCATCGTTTGGGTGGGGGCCGTGCTGACCACTGCTCTGGCGATCGCGGAACCGTTCCTCGGCGGGCCTGCTTCCTCCGGTGGGACTGCAGTGCCGTGGTCGTTCACCTGGGCGATCGCGGTTTGGCTGTGGCTCACGGTGCTGTTCGCCAATCTCGCCGAGGCGGTGGCCGAAGGCCGTGGGAAGGCGCAGGCGGAGTCGCTGCGCGAGACCCGCAGCACTACCACCGCTAGCCGTGTTACCGGACACTACGACGCGGTGACCGACGCAGGGGCGGAACGAGCGTTGCTGCAAGCTGTCTCCTCGGCCGAACTGCGGCTCGGAGATGTCGTGGTTGTCTCGGCGGGTGAGCTGATCCCCGGCGACGGTGACATCGTGTGGGGAATCGCCTCCGTGGATGAGTCGGCGATCACCGGGGAGTCTGCGCCGGTGATCCGGGAGTCCGGCGGCGACCGCTCTGCCGTCACCGGCGGCACCCGGGTGCTCTCGGACCGGATCGTGGTACGCATCACCTCGCGACCCGGCGAGACGTTCGTGGATCGGATGATTGCCCTGGTCGAGGGGGCCGCGCGGCAGAAGACCCCGAACGAGATCGCGCTGAGCATACTGCTGGCCGCGCTGTCGATCATCTTCGTGACCGTTGCCCTCACGCTCAACCCGATCGCCTCCTACGCGGCCAGCCCGGTGAGCATCACCGTGCTGATCGCGCTGCTGGTGTGCCTGATCCCCACCACCATCGGGGCACTGCTGTCGGCGATCGGGATCGCCGGCATGGACCGGCTCGTGCAGCGCAACGTGCTGGCCATGTCCGGTCGTGCCGTGGAGGCCGCCGGGGATGTCACCACCCTGCTGCTGGACAAGACCGGCACGATCACCTATGGCAACCGCCGTGCCAGCGCGTTCGTCCCGCTTGCTGGCATCCAGCCGGGCGAGCTGAGTCGTGCTGCCGCGCTCGCCTCCCTCGCCGACCCGACACCGGAAGGGGCATCCATCGTGGAGCTCGCCGGTGCCGAGGGCGTTGAGGTCACACCCAGTGGGGGTGAGGTCGTCCCGTTCACCGCGCAGACCCGGATGTCCGGCCTCGACCTGTCCGATGGGACCCAACTGCGCAAGGGGGCCGGTTCGGCGATAACGTCATGGCTGGAGGCCGATGGCCGGCCCCTGCCGTCCAGCGTGATTGCCGAGGTCGAGGAACACACCGAGCACATCTCCCGCTCCGGGGGAACACCGCTCGTCGTCGCTATCAAAGCCCCCGGCGTCCCCCCGCAGATTCTCGGGATCGTGCACCTGAAAGACATCGTGAAGGACGGACTAGCGGACCGCTTCGCCGAGCTGCGGTCGATGGGCATCCGCACCGTCATGATCACCGGCGACAACCCGCTGACCGCTGCGGCGATCGCGAAAGAGGCCGGCGTCGATGACTACCTCGCCGAGGCCACCCCCGAGGACAAGCTCGTACTCATCCGTAAGGAGCAAGACGGCGGCAATCTCGTGGCGATGACCGGTGACGGCACCAACGACGCGCCCGCGCTGGCCCAGGCGGATGTCGGGGTCGCGATGAACACGGGCACGTCGGCAGCGAAAGAAGCAGGCAACATGGTCGATCTCGACTCCGATCCGACCAAGCTCATCGACATCGTACGGATCGGAAAGCAGTTGCTCATCACTCGCGGGGCGCTCACGACGTTCTCGATCGCGAACGACATCGCGAAATACTTCGCAATCATCCCAGCAATGTTCATGGGGGTGTTTCCCGGTCTTGCGGTGCTGAACATCATGGGACTGCACTCACCTGCATCGGCGGTGCTCTCCGCGATCATCTTCAACGCCATCATCATCGTGCTGCTGGTGCCGCTCGCGCTCCGCGGTGTGAAATACCGCGCACTGAGCGCTTCCAAGACATTGAACCGCAACCTGCTCATCTACGGCGTCGGCGGAATCATCGCGCCATTCGTTGGGATCAAACTCATTGACCTCGTAGTCAGCCTGATCCCCGGATTCTGATTCACCAGTGAAAGGTCATCATGAATACCCACATTCGCGCGAACACGCGCGTCATCCTCGTCGCCGCACGCGCCATGCTGGTGTTGACGGTTGTTCTGGGCGTGGTCTATCCGCTGGCGATCACGGGGATAGGGCAGCTCGTGTTCCCGTGGCAGTCGAACGGGTCGATCGTGACCACCAGCGATGGCGAACCGGTCGGTTCGGCACTGATCGGTCAGTCCTTCACCGACGCCGCCGGCAATCCGCTGCCCGAGTACTTCCAGCCCCGCCCCTCCGCCGCCGGTGACGGTTACGACGCCGGCGCCTCCTCCGGGTCAAACCTCGGACCGGAGAACCCCGACCTGATCGCAGCGATCGCCGAACGGCGAGCCCAGATCGCCGCGTTCAACGGCGTCCAGCCCTCAGAGGTGCCCGCCGATGCGGTGACCGCCTCCGGCTCTGGGCTGGACCCGCATATCAGTCCCGCCTACGCGGCGATCCAGGTACAGCGGGTCGCGGAAGCACGCGGCCTGCCCGTGGAGACTGTTCGCGCCCTGGTCGCCTCGCACACCCAAGACCGCGACCTGGGTTACCTCGGCCAGCCCCGCATCAACGTCCTAGAGCTTAATCTGGCCTTAGATCGGTGGAATGACTGAGCAGTAAGGGCTGCCTTCCTTCGTTCTTGCTAGTGGCTAACGTTGGGTGATGGCTGAACGGTCGGGTCGGCGTGAGCAGACGAGGCGGCGACTGCTGGATGCGGCGCTGAGGCTGTTCGAGGAGCGCGGCTACGACCAGACGAAGACCGCGCAGATCGCTGCGCAGCCGAGGGGAGCGATGACGCTGTTTCGTCATTTCGCCTTGAAGGGTCGGCGGGTAGTCGACGGTCCGTACGACTCGGTGATCGCGGCGGCGACCGTGTCCCAGCCGAACGACCTGCTGGTGCTCGCCCGCGTCGCGACGGCCATGCAGCGTCGACTGCGGATCGCTGCGCGAACGCCGAGCCTGGTAGGCGAGTAGTTCGAGCGACACCCGAAGCGCTGGGTCGGCCTCGCCCTTTCATTCAGCACGGCAACAAGAACTCCCAATCGGACTCGCGCGACAGCGAGACCGTTTGGATAGCGCGAGGGTTGCCGCAATCCCCGTATGCGTTCCGTTAGGAGTGCTCCTCGCGAGCTGCGTCTCGGTGTTGTATCGGGACTCAGAGTTCCCGTGAGGGATGCAGTCGAGGAACGGAGTCTTCAGTGCTGGATGTGGCCTACCTGCTTGGCAGCGTGGCACTGCTGGTCGGGATCAGCATGCTCGGGAAGGCGCTAGCAAGGCTGTGATCGTCGTGGAGGTGATCGCTGCGGCGCTGGCCGTCGCGGCGATCGTGTATCTGGTGTTCGCATTGGTCTCGCCGGAGCGGTTCTGATGGAGTGGCTTATCGCCATCTGCGCCCTGTTGACGCTGGGTGTCCTCCTCGTCGTGGCGTACCGCCCTCTGGGTGACTACATGGCGTGGGTCTTCACGACACCTAAGAGCTGGAAGGTCGAGCGGGGACTGTACCGGCTGGTAGGTGTGAATCCGGACAGCGAACAGTCCTGGCAGGCGTATCTGCGTGCGGTCCTGGTCTTTTCCGGCGCGGGACTGGTCGGACTCTATCTCCTGCAACGCACACAGCATCTGTTGCCGTACTCGCTTGGCCTGCCGCCGGTCCGCGAAGACCTCGCGTTCAATACCGCAGCGTCGTTCGTGGGGAACACGAACTGGCAGGCTTACTCGCCCGAACAGACCCTCGGCTACCTCGTGCAGATGGCCGGCCTGTCGGTTCAGAACTTCGTGTCGGCTGCCGTGGGAATGGCGGTCGCGGTCGCGCTGGTGCGCGGGTTGGCTTACCGCCGGGGCGGCAGCATCGGCAACTTCTGGGTGGACCTGGTGCGCGGGACGCTGCGCATCCTGCTGCCGTTCTCGGTGCTGGCCGCGCTCGTCCTACTCGCAGGCGGGGTGATCCAGAACTTCAACGGTTTCACCGACGTGACCACCCTGACCGGCAGCCCCCAGACGATCCCCGGCGGGCCGGTCGCCTCGCAAGAGGCGATCAAGATGCTAGGCACCAACGGTGGTGGGTTCTTCAACGCGAACTCGGCTCATCCGTTCGAGAACCCGTCCCCCTGGGCGAACCTGTTCCAGGTGTTCCTGCTGCTAGTCATCCCATTCTCCCTGCCGCGCACCTTCGGGCGGATGGTGGGCGACCATCGCATGGGGTACGCGATCGCAGCGGCGATGGCCGTGCTGTTCGTGGTGGTGTTCACGCTAGTGACCGCGTTCGAGCTGGCCGGCAAGGGTACCGCTCCGGAGTTGGCAGGCAGCGCGATGGAGGGCAAGGAGCAACGGTTCGGGATTATCGGATCAACCCTGTTCGCCACTGCCACCACGGGAACCTCCGGAGGTGCGGCGAACTCGATGCACGGGTCCTACACGGCGCTGGGTGGGATGGTCGCGATCCTCAACATGATGCTCGGTGAGGTCTCGCCGGGTGGCGTCGGGGCCGGCCTCTACACGATCTTGGTGATGGCCGTGATCGCTGTGTTCCTGACCGGGCTGCTGCTGGGTCGGGCACCGGTGTTCCTCGGCAAACGCGTCGGGGTGCGCGAGGTGAAGCTCGCAAGCCTGTTCATCCTGGTGATGCCGGCTCTCGCGCTGGCCGGGATGGCGATCAGTCTGGCGATCCCAGCAGTGCACGAGGAGATAGTGACCGAGGGCATGGGCAATCCCGGTGCGCACGGCATGTCCGAGGTTCTGTACGCATTCGTTTCCGCCGCCATCAACAATGGCTCCGCGTTCGCCGGGTTCAGTGCGGACACCCCCTGGCTCAACACCACCCTGGGGGTCATCATCCTGCTGGGCCGGTTCGTCCCGATCGCCTTGGTGCTGGCGTTGGCGGGCTCGTTCGCGGCACAAGACCGTGCCGCGTCGACCGCCACCGAACTGCCGCTGCACCGACCACAGTTCGTGGCCCTGCTCGTCGGTGTCATCGTGTTCGTCGCGGTCCCGACGTTCATCCCCGTTCTGATGGTGGGTCCGCTGGCGGAGGGGCTGGGATGACGATGGCATCAACGGTGCAACGCTTCACCGGCAGGCGTGTCTGGCCTCGAATCCGGATGCTCTGGCGGGCCATTCGCCCCTTGCTGGGGAGCACGATTCGCAAACTCAACCCTAGGTCACAAGCACGCAACCCGGTGCTGTTCATCGTGTGGTGCGGGGCTGCGCTGACGACCATCGTCGCGATCGGCGAACCGTTCGTCGGCGGGCCCGCACCATCCGGCGGAACCGTGCTACCCGCAGGTTTCACCTGGACGATCGCCGTCTGGCTGTGGCTGACCCTTCTTGCCGCGAACCTCGCCGAGTCGCTGGCCGAGGGGCGCGGGCGAGCGCGGACGAGTTCGCTCCGGCTCATCCGGGAGAGCACCACCGCACATCGTGTGCATCATTATGATGCGGAGAACGACGCGGGCGGTCACAGATCGAGCATCCGCGACGTGAACTCCGCGGAACTACAGCCCGGCGACATCGTGGTCTTGACCACCGGGGACGTGATTCCCGCAGACGGTGAGGTTATCTGGGGCATCGCGTCCGTGGACGAGTCGGCAATCACCGGGGAGTCTGCGCCGGTCATCCGCGAGTCCGGCGGCGACCGCTCTGCCGTCACCGGCGGCACCCGGGTGCTGTCGGATCGGGTCATCGTGCGTGTCACGACACCCCTGGGGGACACCGAGGTCGACCGGATGATCGTGCTCGCCGAGGGTGCTCGCCGGCAGAAAGCACCGAATGAACTCGCGTTGAGTGCGCTGCTGGCCTCGTTCTCGGTATCCTTCGTCCTGATCGCGCTGACGCTCAACGCGGTCGCCTCACCGGTCGCGAGCCCCGTGTCCATCCCGGTCTTGGTCGCGTTGGTGACCTGTCTGATCCCGACCGAAATCGCAGCCTTGCTGTCGGTCACCGGTATTGCCGGTATGTATCGGCTGCTGCAGCGCAACGTGCTCGTGGACTCCGGCCATGCACTCGAGACCGCCGGGGACATCACGACAGTCCTACTCGACAAGACCGGCACAATCACGCAGGGCGATCGCCGCGCTACTCGTTTCACCCCGGTCGCCGGTGCCACGATGGACGAGCTGATGTGGGCTGCAGAGCTGTCGTCGCGGGATGACCCCACCCCGGAGGGAACTTCCACGGTGGAGTTGGCGCATCGACAGGGGTTCGCCGCAGCCAACGACCCGCCGGACGCGGGAAGGGGAGTGCCGTTCAGCGCCCAGACTCGGATGTCCGGTCGTGACCTGCCCGATGGGAGCAGCGTTCGGAAGGGCGCCGAGTCGGCGATCCTGGGCTGGCTCAAGCACGTTGGCACACAGCAGACACGTCATGTGGTGGACGAACTGCGTTCACAGACCGCTGCGATCGCGCATGCCGGGGGAACACCGTTGGTGGTCGCGGTCAAGCGGGCAGGTGGACCAGGGCAGGTTCTCGGGGTCATTGAGCTCAGGGATGTTGTCAAGGAAGGCGTTCCCGCCCGGCTCAGCCAACTGCGTGCCTTGGGAATCAGAACTCTGATGGTCACCGGCGATAATCCGTTGACCGCTGCGGCGATCGCGAAAGAGGCCGGCGTCAATGATTATCTCGGTGACGCGAGGCCCGAGGACAAGCTCAATCTCATCAAGCAGGAGCAGGCGGCAGGCCACTTCGTAGCGATGAGCGGCGATGGCACCAATGACGCCCCAGCGCTGGCCCAGGCGGATGTCGGGGTCGCGATGAACACCGCGACTTCGGCTGCCAAAGAGGCGGCGAACATGATCGTCCTCGACGACGACCCCACCAAGCTGGTGGAGATCATCGACATCGGCAGACGGCAGATGGCGACGCGCGGCGCGCTGACGACCTTCAACATCGCCAACGATCTAGTGCGCTACGTGGCGCTCTTCCCGGCTCTGTTCGTCGGTGTGTTCCCCGGCCTTGCCACGTTGAACATCCTGGGCCTGCACTCACCTGCCTCTGCCATCTTGTCTACGGTCATCTTCGGGGTCGTGGTGATCGCGATCTTGATCCCGCTGGCGCTCATCGGCGTGCCGTACCGGATGGCAAATCTCGCACGCGCGTTGAACCGCAACCTGCTGTTCTATGGGGTAGGCGGCCTGCTGGTACCCGTCATCGGGATCAAGCTAATCGACCTGATCGTCGGACTCCTCCCCGGTTATTGAAAGGACGCCTTTCTCGTGAACGGTTCTGCCCGCAGTTCCGCCCGCACGGTGTGGACTGCGGTGCGCATCATGCTGGTGTTGACGGTTGTTCTGGGCGTGGTCTATCCGCTGGCGATCACGGGGATAGGGCAGCTCGTGTTCCCGTGGCAGTCGAACGGGTCGATCGTGACCACCAGCGATGGCGAACCGGTCGGTTCGGCACTGATCGGTCAGTCCTTCACCGACGCCACCGGCAATCCGCTGCCCGAGTACTTCCAGCCCCGCCCCTCCGCCGCCGGTGACGGTTACGACGCCGGCGCCTCCTCCGGGTCAAACCTCGGACCGGAGAACCCCGACCTGATCGCAGCGATCGCCGAACGGCGAGCCCAGATCGCCGCGTTCAACGGCGTCCAGCCCTCAGAGGTGCCCGCCGATGCGGTGACCGCCTCCGGCTCTGGGCTGGACCCGCATATCAGTCCCGCCTACGCGGCGATCCAGGTACAGCGGGTCGCGGAAGCACGCGGCCTGCCCGTGGAGACTGTTCGCGCCCTGGTCGCCTCGCACACCCAAGACCGCGACCTGGGTTACCTCGGCCAGCCCCGCATCAACGTCCTAGAGCTTAATCTGGCTGTAGAAGAAGTGGAGGGCTGAGCCATGACTGCGCGGGGGCGGCTTCGGGTGCTGCTCGGAGCAGCACCTGGCGTGGGCAAGACCTACGCCATGCTGGAGGAGGGTCGGCGTCTGGTCGATGAAGGCAAGAACGTCGTGGTCGCCATTGTGGAGACACACGGACGCGCCGCCACAGCCAGTATGGCCGAAGGACTTTCGCTCATCCCACGTCGCATGGTTAGTCACCGCGACGTTACCTTGACCGAGTTAGACGTCGATGCGGTGATCGCCACCAGGCCCGACATCGCATTGGTGGACGAGCTTGCGCACACCAACGCCCCCGGTTCACGGCATGAAAAGCGGTGGGAAGATGTGCAACAGATTCTTGACGCTGGCATCGACGTCATCTCTACCCTCAATATCCAGCACATCGAGTCGCTGAATGATGTCGTCGAGCAGATCACTGGCGTCCCGCAGCGCGAGACCATTCCCGATGACATCCTGCGCGCCGCCGACTCGATGGAAGTCATCGACCTCGACCCGCAAGCACTGCGCGATCGGCTCGCCGGCGGCCTCATCTACCCTGCCGAGCGCGTCGACGCTGCCCTGTCCAACTACTTCCGGCTCGGTAACCTCACCGCCCTGCGCGAGCTCGCGCTGCTGTGGCTGGCTGATGAGGTCGACCAAGCCTTGCAGAGCTACCGGGCCGAGCACGGCATCGACAGCACCTGGGAGGCACGCGAGCGGGTCGTCGTGACCCTCACCGGCGGGCCTGAGGGCGAGACGCTGCTGCGCCGTGGGGCGCGCATCGCCGCCCGTTCCGGTGGTGGCGAGTTGCTGGCGGTCCATGTATCCAGCCAAGACGGGCTTCGCACCGCCAACCCGGCCGCTCTCGCCCAGCAGCGGGCGTTGGTCGAGAAGCTCGGCGGCACCTACCACCAGGTCGTCGGTAGCGACATTCCCCAAGCCCTGGTCGAGTTCGCCAAGTCCGTGAACGCCACCCAGCTCGTCATCGGAGTGAGCCGGCGCGGCAGGATCGCCGCCGCACTCACAGGACCAGGCATCGGCGCCACGGTCATCCGCGAGGCCGGCAACATCGATGTCCATATCGTCAACCATGCGGCAGCCGGCGACCGGTTCGCCCTTCCGCGCATCGGCGGTGCGTTGACGCTGAAACGCCGAGTCGCTGGCTTCGCGGTCGCGCTTGTCGGTGGCCCCTTGCTCACGTGGCTGCTCGCGTCGCTTCGGAGTGAGGACTCGATCACCAGCGACGTCCTGAGCTATCAACTCCTCGTCGTGATCGTGGCGCTCACCGGCGGCATCTGGCCCGCACTGTTTGCCGCGGTCATGTCCGGGCTCACCTTGGACTTCTTCTTCGTCGAGCCGTTGTACACCGTGACGGTCAACGAACCCTTCCATCTGCTCGTGCTGAGCCTCTATGTCGTCATCGCGGTCCTCGTCAGCTACGTGGTTGACCGTGCCGCCCGAGAGTCCCGGGTCGCTCGTCGCGCCGCGGCAGAGTCGGAGTTGCTGGCCACCGTCGCCGGTAGCGTGCTGCGTGGGCAGGGCGCCGTGCAAGCGCTCGTCGAGCGCACCAGGGAAGCATTTGGCATGGCTGGGGTTCGCCTGCTCCAAGGAGACACTGTGCTCGCGACCAGCGGCGAACCCCTTCCCGACAATCAGTGCGTTCGAGTTCCCATCGGCAATCGGGCGACTCTCGAACTACACGGACATGACCTAGAAGCCTCCGAACAACGCCTCCTCAACGTTGTTGCCGCACAACTTGACGCCGCGCTGGAGCACTCCGATCTGACCGAGACAGTGGGCGAGATCGGGCCGCTGGCAGCCTCCGACCGAGTACGCAGCGCCCTCTTGTCGGCTGTCAGCCATGACTTGCGCCGTCCTCTCGCGGCGGCCATCGCGGCCGTCAGCGGACTACGTTCCACGCGCCACTCACTCAGTGAAGCCGACAGATCAGAACTGCTCGCGACTGCCGACGAGAGTCTGGCGACCCTGGCGACCCTCGTCACCGACCTCCTCGATGTCAGCAAGCTCCAAGCCGGAGTGCTGAGCATCGCCCGCACTCCCGTCGATCCCGCCGACGTGATCCTCGCCGCCGTTGACGAACTCCATCTTGGACCCGACACCGCCGGGTTGGACTTGGACGCCGACGTGCCGCAAGTCTTGGCCGATCCGGTGCTTCTTCAACGAGTCGTGGTCAATCTGTTGTCAAACGCTGCACGATACTCACCACCGGGCTCGCGAGTCCGAGTGACTACCAGCGCGTTCGCCGGATCGGTGGAGATCCGCGTGATCGACAACGGACCCGGCATCCCACCTGAGCGACGCGACGACGTGTTCGTGCCTTTCCAGCGCCTGGGCGACACTGACAACACCACCGGCCTTGGCCTCGGCCTTGCGCTGTCTCGCGGATTTATCGAGGGAATGGGTGGAACTCTCACACCCGAAGACACGCCAGGCGGCGGGGTCACGATGGTTGTGGCCCTTCCCGCTGTCGGTGCCGAACCACCCAGCACGAATCAGAAAGGCGATGAAGGTCATGAGAATCCTGATCGCTGACGATGACCCACAGATACTCCGCGCGCTTCGCATCACGCTCGGAGCGGAAGGATATGAGATCATCACCGCAGCCGATGGTGCCGAGGCCATCAACAGCGCTGTCCAGCACCACCCGGACATCTTCATGATCGACCTGGGCATGCCCAAGCTCAACGGCATCGAGGTCATCAACGGCATCCGAGGATGGTCCGCGGCACCCATCCTTGTCATCTCCGGTCGCAGCGGAGCTGCCGACAAGGTAGAAGCCCTTGACGCTGGCGCCGACGATTACGTCACCAAGCCGTTCTCCATCGACGAACTGCTCGCCCGAATCCGCGCGCTCACTCGCAGGGTTGTGCGCGATGACGCTGATCCGATCGTCTCCTTCGGCAACGTCACAGTTGACCTATCGGCACACCAGGTGACCCGACGCACCAAGAGTGGACCACAAACGGTGAGACTGACGCCGACCGAATGGCAGGTGCTCGAACAACTCATCCGAAATCCAGGAAAGCTCGTCACACGCCAGACCCTGCTAACGGAGATATGGGGTTCCGAACACGTAACCGATACCGGATACCTGCGCCTGTACATCGCCCAACTGCGCAAGAAGCTGGAGCCGTACCCCGCCGCACCCAAGTACATCATCACCGAGGCCGGAATGGGCTACCGTCTTCACGTCCCCGAGGCAAGCTAGGCACGATCCTGCACTGCCCCAGCGGCTCGAACCGGGAGCCGTTCTCTCAGCGCTGGACGTGTCGAAACCGTTAGGATCGGCGCCTACGCCGTATGCATCTCGTTAGGACTGGCGCAGGCGCCTGTGCGGGGTCGTTAACTGCATCAATGAGGGGACGACGGGTCGGCAGGGTTTGAGCCGCGCTGATCCAAGCGCGGCGGGGTCCGTGCGCTCGAACGGGCTTCCCATGACGGCGGTCGAGAGCGTACGCACAGCCCCTATGCGTCGGGTGACCTTTCGCCATGCAAAGGCGGTGCATGTCATGGCCGGCGCGGCGCGAATCCACACGGCGACCGGTATCCACGAGCTCCGCAGTGGCTCGGTGCTGTTTCTGGGTGCAGGCAGGTGGTGCTCCATCCAGCCGACGCCACGTGTTCGGACGTGGACTGTCTACATGGATGAGGTCTTCCTTCGCAGCCAGCTTCGATGGGTGTTTACGGATTCGACTCGGCTTCGGGAGTCGATTTCCCATGTTGACGACTGGGATGGGTCGGCTTTCGTCCACGTCGTGGGCCAAGATGCCTTGAAGCGGATGGAGCCACTATGGCGACAGATCAGCCTCGTCAGTTCTCATGACGACCCCGAGTTCGCGGTGACGAGTCTCATATCGTTGTTCGCGCAGTTGATCGAAATCGCGCTGCCCACGGTCCTTACACCGGATCATCCTTTGGGAACGCTGTCGCCGCTGCCGATCAAGGGTCGGCTGACGCAGCGAAGCCGTCACCCCTCGGTTGATCGTGCCGTGATCCTCCTGCGAACGAGAATGTCGGACCCCTGGACCATCAGTCTCTTGGCGCAGGAAGTGGCAATGTCGCGAAGCCAGCTCAGCCGAACGTTCAGCCAGCAAGTCGGGCTGTCACCTTTCCGCTTCCTAACGGAGAGTCGCCTTACGGAGTTTACGCGCCTTGTCGAGGAGACCGACCTTCCCATCTACGTTGCTGCTCGTCAGGTGGGCTGGGGGGACCCTCGTGTGGCTGCGTCCTGGTTCCGACGACGATTCGGTGTTTCTCCTACACATTTTCGATCACACCCACACGCCAGCCATACCGATGATCTGGCAAGCCGTCGGCTACGCAAGCACGGTCGCGAGGCGGCGGATGCGTAACTTGTCGCGCAACATGCGCCGCAAGACTCGACTTCATCGCGCGGCTCTAGGCGCAGGAGGCGCAAGGGGCTAGAGAGGACCAATACGTCGGGTTTCATCACGGAGCCTGACGGTCGTCATCTTCCTCGTCCGTCTCGTCTCATTGATCTACCTGGCGCACCTTGCGGTCGCACGGTCGCTCCCTCTTGGGGTGACCCAGGCGGAGGGAGGCCAGACGGTGGCTGCGAACGAGGACAAGCAGGCGACGCTCGACGTGCTGGAAGAGCGCATCGTGCGCTCGGTCGAGGAGCTGGTGTCGGGCGATGACTGGCGGCGGGCGATGGAGTTCGCGGCGAGGTTCCGCACGCGCTCGTTCAACAACACGCTGCTGATCTGGGTGCAGCATTTGGAAGCCTACGAACAGGGGCGGGTGCCGACGCCTACGCCGACGTGGGTTGCCGGGTACAACGACTGGCGGAAGATGGGTCGCTGGCCGGAGAAGGACGGCGGCTATCGGATTCGCGGTCCGGTCAAGGCGAGGTTCGCCTCAGCGACCCCGCGCGACCCGGCGTCGTGGCGGCGGCTGGGCAAGTGGGAGAAGCCGCGGCCCAGCGAGGTCGTGCGTCGCCGGATCGTCAACGTCGTCCCGGCCTATGTGTGGGATGTGTCGAGGACGCACGGCGCATCGCTTCCTGAGCTGCCGCGTCCGAGGCTGCTGGAAGGCGAAGCCCCCGCCGGCCTCTGGGAAGGCTTGGCCGGGCAGGCGGAGTCGCTGGGGTTCGAGGTGCTGCGGATGCCGCGCGACCGCATGGAGCGGGGCGCGAACGGCTGCACCGACTTCGAGACCCGTCAGTTGATGGTCTGTGCGGACATGGACCCGGCCGCGCAGGTCAAGACCATCGCGCACGAGCTGGCGCATGTCCGGCTGGATGGCCCGAACCAGCAGGACGACGCCCGCGAGCATCGCGGGATCAGCGAGGTACGGGCCGAGTCCGTGGCGCTGATGATCGCCGCCGCGCACGGCATGGACACCAGCGACTACACGATCCCGTATGTCGCCGGCTGGGCGGCCAAGGTGGACGGGAAAGACCCGGTGGCGGTCGTGCGCGCTACGGGCGAGCAGGTGCGCAGCACCGCATTCGACATCCTCGACAAGCTCGACACGCCGCAGCTCGGCAACGGCAACCCGTTGTCCCTGCGGGTGGACGGCCCACAGCGCACGCCGCAGGCTCAGGAGACGCCAGAACAGGCGCCGCGCCGGGTCGAGCCGCTGCCGGAACGGGAGACACCGGCGGCTCCGGTCGGCTCGGGACGGGGCCTGTGATGGTCGCCGCCGCGACGGCTGCCGCCGTGTTCGGTCAGCTCGACGGGGCGCCGCTGCCGGTCGCGGCGCGCGAGCTGGCGCGAGCCGGGGTGCCGGTGTTCCCCTGCGCGCCGGGCGGGAAGCGCCCGATCCCGGAGCGCGGGTTCCACGAGGCCAGCATCGACCTGGACCGGGTTGAGGGGTGGTGGCGGTCGCGGCCGACCGCGAACATCGGCATCCCGACCGGCGCCGCCTCGGGGCTGGTCGTGATCGACGTGGATGTGCACGGGGTCAACGGGTATGCCGCCTATGCGCGTGCGGCGCGGGCCGGGCTGGTCCCGGAGCCGTTGGCGGTCGTGCGCACGCCCACCGGCGGACAGCACGCCTACTTCCCGGCCGACTCGCACCAGGCGCAACGATCCTGGCAGGCCGGGAAGGTCGGCATCGACTGCCGCGGCGACGGCGGCTACATCATCGCGCCGCCCTCGTTGCTGCGGCTGGACGGCGTGCGCACCCCGTACCGGATCGAGCAGGCCGCGGCCGGTGCTGCCCGGCCGATAGATGCGGGCCGGCTGCGGGACTTCCTTGATCCTCGGCCCGCGCCCCGGCCGCGCCTCGCGGGGCCGGCGCGGCGGGAGGACGCGGAGCGGCTGGCAACGTGGCTGGGCCGGCAGGCCACCGACCGCAATCTCAAACTCTTCTGGGCCTCCTGCCGGTTGGCTGAGGGCGGGGTGCCGCTCGGGGATGCCCTGGACGCGATGGTGACGGCCGCGCAGTCGGATTTCGGGGAGCGGGAAATCACTCGCACCGTCTACAGCGCCTATCGCAGCGTCGGCGTCGGAGCCCGGCGGGACCGTCCCGCCGCATCGTCTTCGGGCGAGTTCGCTCGCGGGAACGTGCAGCAGCGGGCGCCCGCCACGCGGGGGCTGCCATGAAGGAGCTGCGCGGCCGCCGGTGGGCGGTCATCACCTCGGTCGCCGGGACGGTGTTCATCGCCGCCGGCGCGTTCTGGTTGTCGTTCACGTCCCTGGCCGACCTTGCCCGCCGCTCCGGGATCGGGGCCGGGCAGGCGTGGGCGTGGCCGCTGATCGTCGATGGCGTGATCGTGGTCTCCACGGTCGCCGTGGTGGCCCTCGCCGGTGAGCGGGCGGCGTGGTATCCGTGGGTGCTGCTGGTCGGCGGCGCCGCAGTGTCGGTGACGGCGAACTCGCTGCACGCGGTGGTCGCGGCCGACGCCGACGTGCCCGGCCCGCTCGCGGCCGCGGTCGCTGCTGTGCCGCCGGTCGTGTTGCTGGCGATCACGCATCTGACCGTCGTGCTGACCCGCGCCACCGCACGCCCCGCTACTGCGCCCGAGGTGCCACCGGCTGTCGAGCCGATCACCCCCGTGCCACAGCGCGAGGCGGCACCTCTCGACCCGCCACCTGCGGAGGCACGCGTCGCCGCTGCGGATGCGGACGGCGGGCCGGATCGTCGGGTGCTCGCGGCAGAGCTGCGCGAGCAGGACTGGTCGAACAAGGCCATCGCCCGGCACCTGGGCGTGCATCCCTCGACGGTGGGTCGCTGGCTGCCTCGTGCTCACCAGTCCGATGAGGCGGACCCCTCCGGGTCGCAGCCCGAGATGGAAGGAGCCCTGCCATGAATGACGAGGACCGGATGCGGGAGCGGCCTCACTCCGAGCCCAAGCCGCCGCCCCGTGAGCTGAACGACCCGAACCCGGCCGAGGCGACCGAAGCCGCGGGGACGCCGGATGCGGTCAAGGCCGCCGAGTCACGCAAGGCCGCGAAGGAGAGGCTGGCGCGGGTACGGGGCCGGGGCGTGGATTGGGTGCGCCCGACCGACCTGCTCGCCCAAGGTGGCGGCGCGCTGTCCCGCCGGGGCATCGACCGGACCGCCGATATGAACCGGCTCGTGCGCGCCCCGATTGAGAAGGGCGCGCGCTGGGTCGCCGAGCGAGCCAAGCGGCTGCCGCCTCTGAGCGCGTTCGGCCGTCGCGGCGGCGCCGAGCAGGGACCGCGCCGCTCCGGGGTCGGGATGAGGTAGCCGGGTGGTGATGAGTCATGGGCGCCCACTCCACAAAGGCGAGACCCGCAGTCGTCTGCGGGTGCACCTCGCCGCCGGGAGGTGCCCAGACCATGACCAACGACACCAGCACCATGAGCGAGAGTAGCGGCCGGCCGGCTGAGGACTACCGCACCAGCGAGGGCTTGCGTGCCCTGCTGAAACGGCTCCACGCCGCCGGTCGCGGCGCCTGGGAGCACGACCCGGTGGCGGCAGAGCTGATGGCGTTCGCGGCTGAGAAGTACGCGGCGCTGGCGCACAAGCACCGGCTCGATCCGTGGGAGGCCGCGTCGGCGGCGTTCGACGTGATGCGCACCAAGGCCGCCCGCACCGCCGATGACCCGTGGGCGGTCATCACGCACGCGGTGCGGATCACCTGCATCGCCGAGGAACGCGGCCAAGGGCTGCTGTGCTCGACCCACCAGGCACGCCGACCCCGCTACTCGATATTCCACGACCCCGAACGGCTTTCCGACCGCGAGAACGTCCTGAGCGACTACCATCCCGCGTTCCAGATCAAGGACGCCCACGACCACGACGACGCCCCGGAGCAGGCACCGGCCGAGCCGGCGGCGACCACGGCGGCGTCGGCGGTCGAGGACGCGATCACGCTGCTGATGCTGCTGGACTGGCCGGAGGGCACGGCACGCTCGGCGGTGGAGCACGTCTGCGTGGCGCTGACCCGCGTCGGGACCCGACACACCGCCTACGAGACGCTGCGACGCGACAAGCACGCCAGAGCCCTGATCGACCTTCCGGGACGCTCCTGGGCGGTGCTGCTGCGCGCCCTGCTCGGCTGCCCGGACCCGGCGCTCGCGGCGACCGGCGCGGGACGCGGCGTGCTGTTGCGGCTGCTGATCGGCGAGACGTTGCCGGTGCTGCTGCGCGATGACGACCTCGTGCTCACCCTCTCCCTGGCTACACCGGGTACGACGAAGGCGCGGGGTGCGGGATGAGCGCGCCGGCCGGACACATCGAGCTGGAGCGGGCGGTGGACTCCATCACGGTCGGCCATCGGCATCGCACGGACCTGGGCGACCTCGACGCGCTAGCGGCCTCGATCGACCGGGATGGGCTGTTGCAGCCGCCGACGATCACCCCGGACGGGGTGCTGGTGTGCGGGGCGCGCCGGCTGGCGGCGATCAAGAAGCTCGGCTGGCGTCGAGTCAGCGTGTGGGTGCGCTCCGGTATCTCGGACCGGCTGGGGCATCTGTTGGCCGAGCAGGACGACAACCAGCTCCACAAGCCGCTCACCCCGATCGAGGCCGAGGCGCTGTACCGGGAGATCAAGGAACTCATGGCCGAGGACGCCGCCCGCCGCAAGGCCAAGACCCAGTTCCACGAGGGCCACGAGCCAGGAAAGCATGGTCCCGCCGATTCGGCGGGACCATCGGACTCGCACCAGCTCGGAGATGCTCGTGCGCATGCGGCACGGATGGTGACCGGCTCGTCCTCCTACACCCGGCTGGAACAGATCGGGTACGTGCGACGCTTGGCTGACGACCCGACTGCCTCCGAGACGGTGCGCGCCCAGGCACGGGACGGAGTGACGCAGATCGAGGCCGGCGCGCCGGTCAACCCGATCTTCCAACGCCTTCACGACACCCAAGCCGAGGCCGACAGCGAGCGGGACCGGCGGTTGCACGAGCTGGCCGACGAAGCCCTGGCCCGCGTCCACGCCACCAAGACCCGCAAGGCCAGCAAGCCGGCCACGCCGAAGCGTCGACCAGCCGCCGAGGACGAGGGGCCGGCGCGGTACCCGGTGCGGGCGTTCGTGCTGACCTGGGCCGACCTGGAAGGGTGGTGGACCCACTACGACGTGGACGAGCTGGCTGTCGGGCTCACCGATGAGCAGGCCGAGGCGTTCTTCGTCGCCGTCGAGGGCACCACCGAGTTCGCCGACCAGCTCCGTACCGCCCGCACCACCGCCGCCTCTGAGTCGGCGGGCCGGCCGCTGCTGCGCGCCCTCTGATCCGCGCCGCCGTCGTCGCTCTCGTCGTTCGGGGCGGTGAGCACCTGGCGGTATGAAGACGAATCCCGCCTCCTGGTCCCGTGGCCGCCTGATCGCCGTGATTGCCGTCGGCCTCGTCCTGCTGATCCTGGTCGGCATCGGCGTCTACGGGCTGATCGCCGGCCCGCAACGACCTGCCGCACCTGATCCCGGACAGGACCCCACGGTCACCGCGCCGGGTGAGACCGGGCCGAGTACGTCGCGGCTGCCGCGGGTCATGCCGTCCAGCGATCCCGACGAGTTTGCCCGCAACGTCGCCGAGGCCCTGTTCGCGTGGGATACTGGCTCGGGGCTGATGCCCTTGGACTACACCAGCGTGATCCTCGCGGTGGGCGACCCGTCCGGCACCGAGCAGGCCGGCCTCGCCGCCGACATCGCCTCGTATCTGCCCTCGCGTGAGGCGTGGATCGAGCTGCGCAGGTACGCCACCACTCAGCACCTCACCATCGAGTCCTCGTTCGTGCCCGAGGCATGGGACACCGCGGTCGAGCAGGCCCAGCCCGGCCAGCTCCCGCGTGGTGCGACCGCGGTCACGATCGAGGGAACCCGGCACCGTGAGGGCGTCTGGAACGGCGAGACGGTCACGAGCGAGCATCCGGTTTCGTTCACCGTGTTCCTGGCCTGCCCGCCTCCGGCGCCGGAGTTCCGCACCGGCCTGTGTCATGTGCTGCGCCTGTCGCAGCTCGACAACCCGCTGCGATGACAGAGGGCGCGTCGTGGTCAAGAAGCTCCTCATCCTCGGACTCGCCTTCGTCCTGTTCGGCCCTGCCTGTGTCCTGCTGGCGATCGGCGTGCTGATGAATCCCGCCGCCGCGAACTGCGCCGTCCCCGGCGGCAGCGTCACCGTGGGCAACATCCCCGAATCGCTGACCGTCACCACGCAGGACGGCACCACATTCACGCTGAACCGGCAGCAGCTCACGCACGCGGCCACGATCATCACAATCGGCAACAGCATCGAGGGTGTAGGGCGGCCCGGCATCACGATCGCGCTGATGGCCGCGCTCACCGAGAGCACCCTGCGCCAGCTCGCCAACACGGGCGCCTACCCCGAGTCCGCGAACTACCCCAACGATGGCAACGGCGGTGACCACGACTCCCTCGGCTTGTTTCAGATGCGCCCGCAATCGGGTTGGGGAACCGTCGCGGAGCTGATGGACACGAACTATCAGGCCCGCGCGTTCTACGGCGGACCCGATGGCCCGAACTATCCCTCGCCGCGGGGCCTGCTGGACATTCCCGGCTGGGCGCAGATGGACCCCGGCGAGGCCGCGCAGGCTGTCGAGGTCAGTGCCTATCCTGACCGCTATCGCAACTACGAGCCGGTCGCCGAGCGCATCCTCGACGCCCTCACCGGCGCGGCGGGTGCGGCTGGCCCGGCCGCCGCCCCGTTGGCGGCGGGTCCGGTCGCGGAGTCCTCGCGGGTTGTGTTCCCGCTCCCCGAGGGAACCTGGGTGCTCACCAGCGAGTTCGGGCCGCGCATCCATCCGATTACCGGGGAACCGTCGTTCCACACCGGCACCGACTTCGCCGCCCCGGACGGCACGCCGATCCTCGCCGCCGCGGACGGCACCGTGACCGTGGCCGAGTTCTCCGGCGGCTACGGCGGGCTGATCGTCATCGAGCACCAGATTGACGGGCAGACCGTGGCGACCGCGTACGCGCATATGTGGCAGTCCGGCATCCACGTCGCGGCCGGTGACCGGGTGACCGCGGGTCAGCACATCGGCGATGTCGGCAGCTCCGGGAACAGCACGGGACCGCATCTGCATTTCGAGGTCCGGCCCGGCGGCACGACCGGCGAGGCCGTCGACGCCGCAGCGTGGCTCAACGATCACAACGCGGCCGACCTGCCCGAAGCCACGGTCGGCAGCCCCGCCGACTGCGACACCAGCGGCGGCACCGCGGGCGCGCCGGCCCCATTGGACGGCGACCCCGACCAGATGGTCGATGACCCCACCAGCAGCGGGCAGATCACCGCGCGCATGGCGCACGTCATGGCCCAGGCCCGCGCCGCCTTCCCCGACACCTCGTGGGCGTGCTACTCGCCCCGTCCCGGCACCGTCTCCGAACACCCGCTGGGCCGCGCCTGTGACGTGACATTCGGCAACGCCATCGGCCAGTACCCGACACCCGCGCAACTCGAAGCCGGGTGGGCGCTCACGAACTGGATCAAAGACCACGCCGAGGTCCTGGGCGTGGAGTACCTGATCTGGCAAGGCCAGATATGGTCCCTCGCACGCGACGCCGAAGGCTGGCGCCCCTACAACGGCGGCGGGATGCACGACCCCGGCAACGTGACCGGCGGGCACTTCGACCACCTGCACATCACCGTCCAAGCCGGCGGTGCGTAATGGACGTGTTCCCCGACTTCGACGGGCTGGGCGGCATCGGTGATCTGAAACAGGTCATCGGCGCCCTGCTGATGATCGTGCTGATCGTCGCAGTGCTCATGGTGATCGTCTCCGCGATCTGCTGGGCGTTCGGCGCCTCGCACGGCAACCCCGCCCTCGCCTCCAAAGGCAGGGTCGGGGTGCTCGTCGGCGTCGGAGCCGCCGCGCTCGCCGGCGCCGGGGTCGCGTGGGTGAACTGGCTCATCGCCCTCGGCAACCAGCTCTGACCCGCACCGAGTCAAGGCCCGCACGTGGACGGGGCCTTTCTCATGCTCTCACGCGCTGGCTGGGTGTCCAGTCGCTCTCCGGCCTACCTCGCCGCCACAAGCCATCCGCCCACGCGAGGGAGTAACCGCCGTGATCGACATCGACCCCAACAGCAACGGCCTGCCCGGCATCGAACAGCTCCGCACCATCGTCGGCGCCGTGATGACGGTCGGCCTGATCCTCAGCGTCCTGGCGCTGATCGTGAGCGCGATCGTGTGGGCCTACGGCGCCAACAGCTCGAACCCGCACCTGGCGGGCAGGGGCAAGCTGGGCGTCCTCATCTCCTGCGGCGCCGCGGTGATCTGCGGCGCCGCGGTGACGCTCGTGAACTTCTTCTGGAACGTCGGCCAGGCCGTATAGGGCCGCCGGTCACAGCAGGAGATTCGTGATGGGTGTCTGCGACGTTCCCGTGATTTCGACCGTCTGCGACGTGGCCGGCGAGGCCGCCGCGACGGTCGTGGCCGCCCCGTTCGACTGGCTCGCCCAGGCGATGGGCGGCGCGGCCGGCTGGCTGATCGAGGCGATGTGGGCCGTGTTCGACACGACCACGCTGGTCGATGTCCAAACGGACGGGTTCACCAGCGTCTACAACCTGATCTTCGGCATCGGGGTCTTCCTCGTCCTGATCTTCTTCTGCCTGCAACTCATCACCGGGCTGATCCACCGCGACCCGACCGCGCTGTCCCGCGCCGCGCTCGGCGCGGCGAAATCGGTGCTGGGCGCGTTCGTGGTCGTCACGCTGACCGCGCTCGCGCTGGAAATCGTGGACCAGCTCTGCATCGGCATCATCCAGGCGTCCGGGGAGACCACCGGGACGATGGGCGACAAGATCATCCTGCTCGCCGCCGGGCTGAGCGGCATCAATATCGCCGCGCCCGGCGTCGGTGCGATCGTGACGATTTTCCTGGCTGGGCTGATGATCGCCGCCGTCGCAATCGTCTGGTTCAGCCTGCTTATCCGCAAGGCGCTGCTGCTGGTCGGCGTGGTGCTGGCACCGATCGCGTTCGCCGGCGCGTCCTGGGACGCCACCAAAGGGTGGATCGGGAAATGGGCGGCGTTCGTGATCGCCCTCATCATCAGCAAGCTCGTGCTCGTCGTCATCTTCTTGCTGGCGATCACGCAGATCGCCACCCCGATCGAGCTGGACATCGCCGCTGTCACCGAACCGATCACCGGCATCGTGCTCATGGGCATCGCGGCCTTCGCGCCCTACATGGTCTACCGCTTCGTCTCCTTCGTCGGCTTCGACCTGTACCAGCAGATGGGCACCGAGCAGGAGGCCAAGAACGCCCTCAACCGTCCCGTCCCGATCCCGTCCAAGACCCAAGGCGGCGGCGAGCCCAAGAAGGTTCTCGAAGACCCCAACGGCGGCGGGTCTGGCGGTGGCTCGGGCGGCACGCCACCGCCCACGACTCGCGCACCTGCCGCGGGTGGCGGTGGTGCGGGCACGGCCGGAGCCGGAGCGGCGACCGGGGGTGGAGCGGGAGCAGGCGCAGAAGCTGGCGCGGGAGCGGGGGCCGGTGCTGCGGCCGCGGGACCGGCGGCGGCGGTCGTTGTCGGAGCGCAGGTCGTCAAGGGCACCGCCGAAGCCGGCCCGAAGGCGGGCAAGGCGGTCGCGGGTCAGGCCGAGACCGCAGCGGGAGCGGCCGACGAGCGCGGTGGCGGCACGCCGCCGCCCCAGACGCCGCCGCCCTCGACGCCGCAGCCGCGAACTCCGGCGCCGCCCAAGTCCGGGCCGCCGCGGACCGGGAAGGAGTGATCGGCCATGCCCACGGCGACGGAACGAAAGACGCCCGGTAGCGAGCTGACGCCGATGAAGTTCAGCCGGCTCACCCGCCGCGGGGTACTGCTCGGCCTCTCCGTCTCTCAACTCATCACCCTCGGCATCGGTGGACTGGCGCTGCTAGCCGCGTTCTACGGCGGCGCCGGGATGCTGCTGGCCTACACCGCCCCGATCTGGCTGCTCGCCGTGGTGCTGACCTGGGTGTCCATCGCCGGGCGGCCGATGGTCGAGTGGCTCCCGGTCGCCTGCTGGTGGCTGTGGCGCTCGACCGGCGGGCAACTGCTCTACCGGCGTCGGATCGTCAAGCCTCGACCGGCCGGGAGTCTCGCGTTGCCAGGCGACATGGCCCGGCTGCGGGAGCACCTGGACCGCGAGACCGGGGCGTGCATGATCCACGACCCCCGCCAGGCGACCTTGACGGTCGTGACGGAAGTGACCCATCCGGCATTCATCTTGCTGGACCCCGGAGAACAGGAGCGCCGCGTCACCTCATGGGGACGGGTGCTCGCCACGGTCTGCCGCTCCGGGAGGATCGCGACCCTGCAAGTGCTCGAACGGACCCTGCCGGACTCAGGTAGTGGGCTGGCCGAATGGTGGGCCGAGCACGGCACCGACGACGGCTCCTGGGCCGCGACCACCTACCGTGAGCTGATCGAGCGGGCCGGCCCCGCCGGGGAACGGCACGCCACGACCGTCAGCCTCTCGCTGGACATGAAGGTCGCGGGTCGGCAGATCAGGACCGCCGGCGGCGGTATCCGCGGTGCCGCCGCGGTGCTCCGGCAGGAGATGGCGACTCTGGTCGCCGCGCTGCGGTCTGCGGACTTGACCCCTTCGGGGTGGCTCGGTCCCGGTCAGGTCGCGGTGATCTTGCGCTCGGCGTATGACCCGGCCGTGGCCGCCACCTTGGAGCGGCACGGGCGGCTCGGGCAGGAGCTTGCCGCAGCCGGCCCGGTCGCGGTCACCGAGACCTGGGGCAACCTGCGCACCGATTCCGCGTGGCACACCGTGCTGTGGGTCTCCGAATGGCCTCGCAGCCTCGTTTATCCGGGGTTCCTCGCGCCGGTGCTGCTGTCGACCGGCATCCAACGGTCGGTGTCGCTGATCTACACGCCTATGCGCTCGGACCAGGCGGCCCGTGACATCCGTAAGAAGAAGGTCGAGCACATCTCGGATGCGGCCCAGCGCGCCCGGATCGGGCAGATCGAGGACGCCGCGCAGACCGCGGAATACCAGGACGTGCTGCAACAGGAAGCCGACCTGACCGCCGGCCACGGCGTGCTGCGCGTCTCCGGCCTCATCTCCGTCTCCGCCCCCCGCCTCGACGAGCTGGAAGCCGCGGTCGCCGCGATCGAACAAGCCTCGATCCAAGCCTCCTGCGAGACCCGAAGGCTCGTCGGCCAGCAAGCGGTCGCGTTCACGGCGGCCGCGCTGCCGCTGTGCCGCACGGTGTGACCGGCGCGCTCACCTGGCAGGCATCCCACCCCGTTGAAGGAGGCCCGTGATGCCGACATACACGAACCCGACCAGCGATGCCAGCGATGCCTACGAGGCGTTGCGCGGTCTGGCTCACGCCAGCCGTAGCTTCGAGGACCCGTCCGAGACCTACGTCGTGATCGGTGAACTGTTGGGCGGGCTGCGATCGCTGCGGCAGGTGCTCGACCAGCTCGCCGCCGCCCATCTGAGCCGGCAGCATCACGTCACCGACGAGTCCCGCGAGTACAGCGGCGGTGCGGCCGAGGCGCTGGCCGCAGCGGATGAGCTGCTTCAGGCCGGCACGCTCATCGACCAGGCCGACGACCGCCTCAGCGCGGCCATGACCCACTCGGGCCGGATCGTGTGGAACCCGCAGGACCGGATGGTGGAGCGGTGGGTCGGCGTCGTGTTCCTCCAAGGTGAGGAAGCCGACCGGGTGATCGACCTCATCGACGCCCACGGGGTCGAGGCGGGGATCGAGCATCTGTCGGCGTGGGACTACGGCGAGGAGACCACGAACGCCGCCTTGGAGAACGGCGACGTTCACGACACCGCCCCGGTCTATCCCGGTGACCGGCAGGCCGAGACCGGCGACTACGCGATGACCTACAACCCGATGGCCGGGCACGTCGCCCTGTACCGGCGGCACCTGATCCGCGCCGAGGACGCCATCGACAAAGAAGCAGGGGCGCACGTCCCGGCCCGCCGCCCGACGACAGGCCGTGAGCGAGAGACGGCCGGGCGGCGTAGCGCCGTCCGTGACGGCGGCTGGTTCGAGTATCCCGGCGTTGCCGCGGTCAAGCAGGCCCGCGGGCTGTCGCTCTGACGTAGCCACCACCGAGACGCGTCGGCGCGCACCTGCCCGCCATGAACAGCGCAGACCCCGCCGCTCCGATGTCCCGGCAAGTCGGGACGCTCACCTTGACCGTCTGGCCGGACTCGCCGCTGGGCGAGCACCAGCGACACGCCTACCTCATCGAGGACACCGCGACCGGGCAGACGATCGACGGCCGGGACCTGTTCACCGGCGCCCGCGCGATGCGCGACCTCGCCGCCTACCTGACCGCGGCCGGCGACGCCCGCCAGTACGCCATCGACAACCCCGGCAGCAGACCCGAGCACGAGGGCCTGTTTCCCGGATGGGTCGCTGAGGCCGCTCGCCAGAACGCGGACGCGCTGGCCCTGCTCGGCATCGAGGACCCGCCGCAGCCCAAGCCGGACACGCCACGGCAACCTCGCCCGGCGCCGGACTCGTCATGGTTCGACCGCCCCGCCGGCGGTTGTGTCTCCGGGACGCGGGGGCGGTCGTTGTGAGCCGGGGCGAGAAGCTGCATACCGCTGTCCTCGTCGCTCCCGCCTCGGAGCGGCGCCGGCTGCGCAAGCAGCGGCGGCAAGCCGCCGCCCGCCTCGTCGCCGAGCAGCGTCACGTCGAGAAGGAAGCGGCCCAGGCCAAGGCCGCCGCCGAACGGGCCGAACGCCGCGCCACGGTCTACCTGCCCGCCGCCGGCGAGCCCGGTCCAGCGGCGCTGAGGACACCGGGCCGCTTCCGGGTACCCCGGCATCAGGACACCAGCGCCGTGCTCGCCGGGCAGTACCCGTTCCTGGCCGAAGCCGGGCTCGGAGCCGCGGGAATCTTCATCGGCCAAGACCTCTACAGCGGCTCGTCGTTCGTGTACGACCCGTGGGAGTTGTACCGCAGGGGCATCATCACCGCGCCGAACCTGATCTTGGCCGGGATCGTCGGCTCCGGGAAATCGTCGCTCGCCAAGAGCCTCTACACCCGCAGTCTGCCCTTCGGGTACCGCGTCTACGTTCCCGGCGACCCCAAAGGCGAGCACTCCGGCGTCGCGGAAGCAGTCGGCGGGAAAGCGATCATCCTCGGGCACGGGATGGGCAACAGGCTCAACCCATTGGATGAGGGCTACCGGCCCGGCGGCCTGTCCGACCAGGAGTGGGCCACCACCCTCGCCGCGCGACGCCGCGATCTGCTCGGAGCCTTGACCGAGACGGTGCTGGATCGGCGACTGGCGCCGTTGGAGCACACCGCGATCGACACCGCCCTGGCCGGCGCGGTCCGCGACGCGGACGTGCCGATCCTGCCGATGGTGGTCGACCGGCTACTGCGCCCCGACCCTGCCGACGACCCGGACGGCCGGCTCACCGAGGACGGCCGCCAGGTCGGCCACGCGCTGCGCCGCCTCGTCGCCGGGGACCTGGCCGGCCTGTTCGACGGTCCGAGCACCGTCAGGTTCGACCCGTCGCTGCCGATGGTCAGCCTCGACCTCTCGCGCGTCACCGAGAACAGCACGCTGATTTCGGTGCTGATGACCTGCTCGTCGGCATGGATGGAAGCCGCACTGCTCGACCCCAACGGGGGCCGCAGATGGGTCGTCTACGACGAGGCATGGAGGCTCATGTCCCACCCGGCGCTGCTGCGGAGGATGGACGCGCACTGGCGGCTGGCGAGGCACTACGGGCTGGCGAATCTGCTCGTGTTCCACAAGCTCACCGACTTGGAGAACGTCGGCGACGCAGGATCGGCGAACCGGGCGCTGGCGAACAGCCTGCTGGCGAACGCCGAGACCAGGATCGTCTACCGGCAGGAGACCGATCAGCTCGGCCCGACCGCCATCGCGCTCGGGCTGACCGGCACCGAACGCCGCCTGCTGCCCGGACTCGGCACGGGGCAAGGGCTCTGGCGGATCAAAGACCGGGCCTTCGTCGTGCAACACCAACTCCACCCCGCAGAACTCGCCGCGTTCGACACCACCGCCCGCATGACCGGCAAAGGCTAGAAGTTCCCCGGATTCCTGAACGTTCGTCGGGATTCCTGACGGTTCATCGGTCGGACTGACGGTTCCTCGGGATCGCTGAACAGTTCCTCCCGGAGTCGTGACCGGCCCGGCCGGGAACCCCGCGCGCCCCGCGGCCCTCGACTGTTGCCGGTGGGTGCGCGTGCACCTGGCGGCATGAGGAAACCCGAGCCGCAACCTGAGCCTGTCCCGGTCTCCATCCCGCTGGTCGTGCTCGATGTGCGCGAGGACGGCACCGTGACCGTCACCGTCGACGGGAAACGGCTGGACCCCGACCCTTTCGCGCCGCCGTGGCGACGATCCTCGTTCGGGCCGATCATCGACCGCGCCACGAACGACCGGACGACACCGGCCAGGGTCGAGGTCCGCGAAGCGGACGGCACGACCTTCACCGACATCATCGCCGCCCGCCGCCGGCGTTCCCGCCCCGAGCCCGAACCGGAACCGGAGGCGCCGGCCGGGCCGGTGTTCCACACCGTCGAGGGCGAGGGATTCGTCCCCGGCGAGGACGTGGCGGTCGCCGTCGTCACCGGGCACACCGACGCCGCCCACACCGGCACCGCCCGCGCCCTCATCGACCCGGCCGGAGTCAGTGTTGACCACGCCGGCGGGGTCATCGAGATCATCCTGTTCG
The DNA here is from genome assembly GCF_009602465.1 of Cumulibacter manganitolerans. Classification (NCBI taxonomy): domain Bacteria; kingdom Bacillati; phylum Actinomycetota; class Actinomycetes; order Geodermatophilales; family Geodermatophilaceae; genus Cumulibacter; species Cumulibacter manganitolerans. The sequence goes on from NZ_WBKP01000003.1 coordinate 93,797, forward strand.
GCCGCGTCTCCGGCACCACGATCATCCGGCGACTGCCGTGAACGAGCAGGGCCGGCAGACCGGCTCGTTCGGGGACGAACTGACCAACGCCGCGATGATCGGGCTGGTCGTCCTGTTCGGCGTCGCGCTGATCCTTCGCGCCGCTGGATCGGTGGCCGCATTCCTGACCGGCACCTCCCAGCCGGCCGGCGATCCCGCCTCCGGGGTCGAAGTGCTGTTCCGACCGGGCGACCCCGCTGCGGCGCTCGACGCGGACGGCCTGAACCCGGTCGTCTACTGGATCGTCGCCGGGCTGCTGCTCGCCGGCCTCGTCACCGGCGGGCTATGGGCGTGGCTGCGGCTGCGCCGCCACACCCACCGGATCGAAGCCGACCCGCGCCGCATGGCCGGAATCGCCACCCGGCACGAAGTCGCCGCCGCTGCGTCCGAGAAGGCGCTGCTGCGCCGCGCGGGAAACCTGCGCCCCGGTCTGAGCGACCCACGGCCGCAGGACGTGGGCTACCGGCTCGGCACCTCCAAGGGCACCGGCGTGTGGGCCTCGGTCGAGGACTCGATCATGGTCATCGGCCCGCCCCGCTCCGGGAAGGGCCTGCATCTGGTGATCCCGGCCATCCTCGACGCGCCCGGCGCCGTCGTCGTCACCTCGACCAGACCGGACAACCTCACCGCGACCATGCGCTCCCGCCGCCGGATCGGCCCCGTCGCGATCTTCGACCCGCAACACTTGGCCGAGGGCCTGCCCGCCGGTCTGCGCTGGTCACCGATCCGGGGCTGCGAGTCACCACAAACGGCGATGATCCGCGCCACCGGGCTCGCCGCCGGTACCGGCCTGTCCGCAGGCGGCGTCGACGGCGGAGGCTTCTGGGAAGGCAAGACACGGGCCGCGCTCCAAGCCCTGCTGCACGCGGCAGCGATCGACAACCGCCCGCCCGCCGAGCTGTTCCGATGGACTCTCGATCCGACCGCGGCCGCTGACGCGGTGGCGATCCTGACCGGCTCCACCCAGGCTGCGACCGGGTGGGCCGAGTCCTTGGAAGCGATGATCGACTCCGACCCCCGCACCCGCGACTCCATCTGGCAGGGCGTCTCCCTGGCTCTCGGATCGCTGGCCGACCCGCGCGTGCTCGACGCCGTATCACCCGGCCCCGGTGAGGGCTTCGACCCCGAAGCGTTCATCCGCGACCGCGGCACGTTGTTCCTGCTGGCAACCGGGTCCGGTGCCGGAGCCAGCGCCGCGCTGGTCGCCGCGCTCGTGGAAGACCTCATCGAGACCGCCCGCCGCCTGGCCGCACGATCGGCCGGCGCCCGGCTCGATCCGCCGATGCTGCTGGCGCTGGACGAGATAGCCAACCTCTCGCCATTGCCGTCGCTGCCGACACTGATGGCCGAAGGCGGCGGATCGGGGATCACGACCATGCCGGTGCTCCAATCGCTCGCGCAGGCGCGGGACAAGTGGAACGAACACCAGGCGAACGCGATCTGGGACGCCTCGATCGTCAAAGTCATCCTCGGCGGGGCTTCCAACAGCCGCGACCTGCAAGACCTCAGCGCCCTGGTCGGCGAGCGCGACGAATACACCGACTCCGTGACGCTGGGCGACCACGGCAGCCGCTCCAACCAGCGCTCCGTGCGCCGGGTGCCGATCTTCCCACCCGACCGCATCCGCCGGCTCCCGTTCGGGACCGGGATCGTGCTACTGCGCTCCGCACCCCCGATCGTCACCGACCTGCACCCCTGGCCCAAGCGCCCCGACGCCGGCCAACTCACCGCCGACCGCGCCGAGATCGAAACCCTGCTCCGTCGCTCCGACACCTGAACACCGGTCGCGACAAGGAGCACCTGCCCGCCACAACGGCCCGGCACGAACCGGCGCCGGAGAGCAGACAGGAGCACAGCATGTCCGACGAACCCCACGGCGACGCCACGACGAACGACGTTCCCGACTCGGATGTGGACCAGATGGACGACGACGGCTACGACGAGCCGCTGATCGCCGAGCCGCCGCACCCGATCAACTGGAACCTGCTGAGCGCCGACGACGCCGAGGCCGAGTGGTTGGAGCTCAACCGCTGGGTGGACTGGCTGCGCCACACCTACGGGCTCCCCACCTCCGTGATCCCGCCCGCCTGGCATATGCACCCCGAGCTGCTGTGGGAGCTGAGCGCGCTGCACCTGCACTGGCTCTGCGCCTACGACCCCGACCAGAACGGCAGCGCACCGCTCGGCTGGCACCGCGACTTCGCCGACGCCCGCCAGCGGCTCCGCGAATGGGTCGCCGCCTGCGGCACCCGGCTCGACCACGACCGCCCCACCCGGCAGACCGTCTGGCCCGGCGAGGAACCCGGCAACCCGATCGAGGACATCCCGATCACCGACCGCGACGCCGAGTTCGTGGAGTTCGTCATGGCCGACGTCCAGGCCCGCCGCGAGGCCGAGGAAGCGTTCTACCGCGACCTCGACCCGGACACCGGAGAAGTGTCGTGAGTTCCTGCATCGAAACGAAGGAAAGCGCCGAGGTCGCCGACCTCCGTGAGAGAGGCAGGAACCTCGGCGCTTCCTTTCTGCCGCTGTCGAGCGATCAGGCCGACTCGATCAGGGCTGCTCTGATCGAGTCCATCGGTACTGCTCGTGAGGAACGAAACGCGGAGCGATCTTGATGCGGTTCGGGTCGAACTTGCCGCCCAACTGCGGTGCCTTGACCACGCGAATGTCCAGCAAGAGCTTGACGATCCGTCGCTTCTCCAACAGGTCCAGCCGCTCCCACGCGCTCTCAATGTCCTCGGCCTGCAAGAGCCGAAGCACGTCGTCGGCGGATACCGGAGGCACCGTCGCCTTCGCCGCCTGCTCAATCTCCGGGTTCAGACGCCGCTCGATGCTCGACAGCATCGTGAGGCTGATCCTGCCTGCGGCGTATTCCTCGGCGGCCTGATCGAGGCGCTGGCGAAGCCGCGCCACTTGTGCCTCGGCCTCCTGGACGCGCTCGTGCCAGTTCTCGCTTGGCCCAGCGATCACCGCCAAGCTCTCGGGCTTGGCGAGCCAGCCCAGCAGGGCGCCAACCACGTAAGCATCAGTGCGAGGGATGTCGATACTGATCCTTCGGCATCCGACAGTCGGGCAGGCGTAGTTGTCGCGTCGCGTCCCGTCCTTACGCGGCACCATCCCGTGCAGACGGACCAGCGGCCCCGAGCAGTAGCCGCACTTCGCGATGAACGACAGCAGCCACTTCGGATGGCTGTGGTTGTCCTCTTCGACGTACCGGGTACGGCGTGCTCGATCTTCGAGCACCCGGTTGACCTGCTCCCAACGGTCACGAGGGATGATCGCCGGCCAGTCCGCCTCACCGATCACCTTGCCCTGATACTTCCGCAGGCCGGCGATCGTCGGGCTCCTGAGCATCTGCCGCAGCGTCGAGTTCATCCAGCCGCGCGAGTGGTCAGAAGTCGGCTTCATCGGAGTCGGAATACCGGCCTTGTTCAGCCGGGTCACGATCGCGTTCATCGGAACACCACTCAGAATCTCGTCCACGGCGTTGACGATGATCGCGGCCTTCTCCGGGTCGATTTCCTGACGGAGAAGCACCCCGGTGTGCTCGTCATAAACGCGGCGGTAGCCGAACGGAAGACGACCGTGTGGCCTGCCCTGCTGCGCGTGCAGGCGCACCGTGCGGAGCTGTCGCTCCCGGATCACCGCGGCGTCCTTCTCGGCGGTCAGGAACTCCAAACCCATCATGAACGCATCGTCGCTCCGGGCGAAGTCATAGACCCGTCCCTTCGTCAGATACAGCACCCCGGCCTCCTGGCAGGCGGCGCGGAGCTGGACGTAGGCCAACAGCTCGCGGCCCGCACGCGACGGCTCCCAAGTCACGAAGGCGTCATACTGCTTCGACGCGATCAGGCGCAGGGCTTCCTCGAAACCCTCGCGCTCGCGGGTGCGCCACTGCGAGGCGGAGCGGTTGGCGTCGGTGATGACCTTGCCGACGTGCCACGTCTGCTGGTCGCACCAGGAGCGGCAGTCGGTCTCTTGATCGTCGGTGGATCGCATGAGGTACTGGCGATCCATCGAGGCTCGGGTGTAGATGAGAGCATTGACCTCATCATCGGTCGGTCGAGTGAGTGCTTGCGTTTTCATGGCGATCAGGTGCTCCGTGCTGTACGGGGTTCCTGATTGCTGGGTGAGCCGACCAACGACCTGGACGTCGACACCCTCACCGCACTCGAGGACCTGCTCGACGGCTGGCCGGGCACGCTGCTGGTGGTCTCGCACGACCGCTACCTGCTCGAGCGGGTCACCGACGACCAGCTCGCGGTGCTCGGCGACGGCACGCTGCGGCACCTGCCCGGCGGGGTGGGGCAGTACCTCGAGCTGCGCAAGCACCAGCTCGCCGCGTCGGCGGGTGCCGGGGCGGCCGGCTCGGCTACGGCCTCCGCCACGACCGCGCCGGCCGCCGGCGGGACGGCGAAGGCCGGCTCGGCGGAGCAGCGCGAGGCGCGCAAGACCCTCGCCCGGATCGAGCGCCGGCTCGAGGCGCTCGCCGTGCAGGAGAAGAAGCTGCACGGCGATCTCGCGACGCACGCCAGCGACTTCGAGAAGGTCCGCGAGCTGAACAAGCAGCTGCGGGGCATCGAGGCCGAGCGCGACGACCTCGAGGAGCAGTGGATGGCCGCGGCGGAGCTCACCGCCGACTGACGGCCAGCCGGACGCCGGCACTGGGACCGAATTGACAGCCGTGTCGGGTGGCGGTCTACATTGGGGTCATGACTGAGCTAGCCGAGCGCACCGACACCGCAATGCCGACCTTCGAGAACGTGCGCCTCGAGCGCGCGGATCAGGTCATCACGCTGACCATGACCCGCGCGAAGCGTCGCAACTCGCTGTCCGAGGATGCCATGCGCGACATCCTCGCGGCCCTCGACCACGTCGCCACGACGGACGCCCGCATCCTCGTGCTCGCCGGGGAGGGACCGGTGTTCTCCTCCGGCCACGACTTCGCCGACATGATCGGTCGTGACCTGCACTCGATGCGGGCGCTGCTGCAGCTGTGCACGGACATGATGACCCGCATGCACACCATCCCGCAGATCGTGATCGCCCGGGTGCACGCGCTCGCGACGGCCGCCGGCTGCCAGCTGGTGGCCAGCGCCGACCTCGCCGTGGCCGCCGAGTCGGCCGGGTTCGCCGTACCCGGCGGCAAGGGCGGCTGGTTCTGCCACACGCCCAACGTGGCCGTCGCGCGCAACATCGGCCGCAAGCACCTGATGGAGCTGGCGCTCTCCGGTGAGCCGATCGACGCCAAGACCGCCGAGGCGTGGGGCCTGATCAACTACGCCGTCCCCGACGACCAGCTCGACGCCAAGCTGGACGAGCTCATCGCGAAGATGTCGCAGGGCAGCTTCACCGCCAAGGCGCTGGGCAAGCAGGCGTTGTACAACCAGATCGACCGGCCCGAGCGCGATGCGTACCTGTACGCCATGGAGGTCATGGCGAGCGCCTCGCAGACCGATCACGCGCGCGAGGGCATGAGCGCGTTCGTGGAGAAGCGCAAGCCGGTCTGGCCCCGCTAGAACAGCCGCTCGGCCGGGTCGCTGAGGCCGCGCAGCTCGTCGTAGTCCGTCACGACGCACTCGATGCCGCGGTCCTCGGCGAGCGTGCGCGCCTGCGGCTTGATCACGTTCCCGGCCAGGACGCCGCGCACCGGTGCGATCTTCGTGTCGCGGTTGAGCAGCTCGAGGTATCGGGTGAGCTGCTCGACCGCGGAGATCTCGACGACCCGCTTGACCTCGATCGCGACCGAGCCCCGCGCGTCCTTGCACATGATGTCCACCGGCCCGATCGGGGTCGGGTACTCACGGCGCACGAGCCGCAGGCCGCTGCCGAGGGCGTCCAGATGCAGCGCCAGCAGCTCTTGCAGGTGCGCCTCCACGCCGTCCTTCGTCAGCCCCGGGTCGACGCCGAGGTCGTGCGAGGTGTCCGCGTGCACCTCGTGGATCGTGATCACCAGGCTGTCGCCGCTCTTGGCCTTCACGGTCCACTCGCCCTCGGACTCGACCAGCCGGCACGGCGGCGACATCCAGTTCAGCGGCTTGTACGAGCCCGAGTCGGAGTGCACCAGCACCGAGCCGTCGTTCTTGACCAGCAGCAGCCGCTTCGCCCTGGGCAGGTGGGCGGACAGCCGTCCGGCGTAGTCGACCTCACAGGTGGCGATGACGAGGCGCATGGGCTCATTCCGGGACGGCGGATCGGGGCGCGCCCGAGCGTACACGGTGCGCGATAATGGAACGATCCCGCTCGCTACCGGCGAGTAGCCCCAGGACTGGAGCCCGGTATGGCCGACACCTTCGACAGTCTCGACCCCGGCACCGGTGACGTGCTCGCCACGTTCCCGGTGTGCGGCGCCGACGACGTGCGCAGCGTGGTCGACGACGCGCGGGAGGCGGCTCGCTGGTGGGCGCAGGTGGGCTTCGCCGAACGCAGGAAGCGGCTGCTGGCGTGGCGCAGCCTGCTCTCGGGACGCCTCGAGGAGCTCGCCGAGCTGGTGCACGCCGAGAACGGCAAGCCGCGCGAGGACGCCGTGCTGGAGATCGCGCTGGCCGTGGAGCACGTCGACTGGGCCGCCAAGCACGCCGCGAAGACGCTCGGCCGCCGGTCGGTCTCGCCGGGCCTGCTCAGCGCCAACCAGGCGGCCAGCGTGCGTTACCTGCCGTACGGCGTGGTCGGCGTGATCGGGCCGTGGAACTACCCGGTCTTCACCCCGATGGGCTCGATCGCCTACGCCCTCGCGGCCGGCAACGCCGTCGTCCTCAAGCCCAGCGAGCACACCCCGTCGGTCGGGGAGTGGCTCGTCCGGTCGTTCACCGCCGTGGTCCCCGAGCAGCCGGTGCTGCAGCTGGTCACCGGCCTCGGGGAGACCGGTGCCGCGCTGTGCACGTCCGGTGTCGACAAGATCGCCTTCACCGGCTCGACGGCCACCGGCCGCAAGGTGATGGCGGCGTGCGCGCAGACGCTCACGCCGGTGCTGATCGAGTGCGGCGGCAAGGACGTCGCGATCGTCGACGAGGACGCCGACCTCGAGCTCGCGGCGCAGTCGGCGGCGTGGGGCGCGTGCTCGAATGCGGGGCAGACCTGCGTCGGCACCGAGCGGGTCTACGTGCACGAGAAGGTCTACGACCGGGTGCTGCACCGCATGGTGGAGATCATGCGCGAGCTGGAGCCCGGGGCGGGGGAGGGCGCATCGTACGGCCCGATGACCATGCCGAGCCAGATCGCCGTCGTACGCCGGCACATCGACGCCGCGCTCGCGGACGGCGGCACGGCCGTGCTCGGCGGACCGGAGTCGATCCGTCCCCCGTACATCGGGCCGGTGGTGCTCGCGGAGGTGCCGGAGTCGAGCGCGGCGGTGCAGGAGGAGACGTTCGGTCCGGTCGTCGTGGTCAACAAGGTGGCGAGCATGGCGGAGGCCGCGGAGAAGGCGAACGCCACGCCCTACGGGCTGGCGGCCTCGGTGTTCTCGCGGTCCCGCGGCGAGCGGATCGCCGAGTCGCTGCGCACCGGCATGGTCTCGATCAACGGGGTGCTGTCGTTCGCCGGGATCCCCTCGCTGCCGTTCGGGGGCGTCGGTGACTCCGGCTTCGGACGCATTCACGGTGAGGATGGTCTCCGTGAGTTTGCCCGGCCCCAGGCAGTTGCTAAGTTGCGTGTACCGATTCCCCTCGTCGTCACGAGCTTCGCGCGCAAACCGTACGCCGTCCGCCTCGTCGCTGACATGCTGCGCCGCCGGTTCCGCGGCTGAGCGGCTCGGCACTGACGTCAACAACCTGTCCCACCGCATCAAACTGGAGTTACTTGTGGCACGCGATTTTTCCGTCGTCGGCGTGGTCGGTCTCGGCACGATGGGTGCCGGGATCGCCGAGGTGTTCGCCCGGTCCGGCATCGAGGTGGTCGCCTTCGAGCGCGAGGACGAGGGCCTCGAGCGCGGCAAGGGGTTCATCAGCCGGTCGATCGACCGCGCCGTCGCGCGGGGGAAGGTCGACGAGGCGACCGCCCGTACCCAGCTCGAGCGCATCCAGTTCACGACCGACTGGCAGGACTTCGAGCGCTGCGAGCTGGTCATCGAGGCGGTGCCCGAGCAGCTGGACATCAAGCTCGAGGTGTTCAACAAGCTCGACGAGGTGTGCCCGCCGGAGACGATCCTGGCCACCAACACCTCGTCGCTGTCGGTCACCGAGATCAGCGTGTCGACCAAGCGCCCGCACATGGTCGTCGGCATGCACTTCTTCAACCCGGCGCCGATCATGAGGCTGGTCGAGATCATCCACACCGTGGTGACCGACGACCACGTCGTCGACGACATCCGGGCGCTGTGCACCCAGATCGGCAAGACCGGCGTATCGGTGGCCGACAAGGCCGGCTTCATCGCCAACGCGCTGCTGTTCGGCTACCTCAACCACGCGGTCGGGATGTACGAGGACCGGTACGCCACCCGCGAGGACATCGACGCGGCGATGCGGTTCGGCTGCGGGCTGCCGATGGGACCGCTCGCGCTGATGGACCTGATCGGCATCGACACGGCGTACGAGATCCTCGACACGATGTACCGCCAGGGCCGCAACCGGATGCACGCCCCGCGGCCGATCATCAAGCAGATGATGTCCGCGGGTCTGCTGGGCCGCAAGTCCGGCCGCGGCTTCTACACGTACGAGCAGCCCGGCTCGCCGAAGGTCGTCGCCGACCGGCTCACCCCGAAGGCGGAGGACGACGCGGCGAGCGGCGTCGCGCTCGCGGGCCGGAAGATCGGCGTCATCGGCTCGGGGACGATGGCGACCGGCATCGTCGAGGTGCTCGTGAAGGCCGGGTTCGCCACGACGTACGTCGCGCGGAGCGAGGCCAAGGTGGACGGTGTCCGGTCCGCCATCACCAAGTCCATGGACAAGGCCGTGGGCCGCGGCAAGATGCAGCAGGAGGCCGCCGACCAGGCGCTCGCGCTGGTCACCGGAACGACCCGGCTCGACGACCTGGCCGACTGCGACATCGTCATCGAGGCCATCGCCGAGGACCTGCACATCAAGCAGGTGCTGTTCTCCAACCTCGACGAGATCGTCAAGGACGGCGCGATCCTGGCGACCACCACGTCGTCCCTGCCGGTCATCGAGCTGGCCACCCAGACGGCGCGCCCGGAGAAGGTCGTCGGGATCCACTTCTTCAACCCCGCCCCGATCATGAAGCTGGTCGAGGTGGTGCACACGGTCGCCACCGACGAGGAGACCGTCGAGACCGCCGTCGCGCTGAGCAAGGCCATCGGCAAGCACCCCGTGCTGTGCGGCGACCGCGCCGGCTTCATCGTGAACGCGCTGCTGTTCCCGTACCTCAACGACGCGATCAAGATGTACGAGAACAACTACGCCACGGCCGACGACATCGACGCCGCGATGAAGGTGGGCTGCGGCTACCCGATGGGGCCGTTCGAGCTGCTCGACACCGTCGGGCTGGACGTCTCGCTGGCCATCGAGCAGACGCTGTTCCGCGAGTTCCGCGAGCAGGGCATGGCGCCCGCACCGCTCCTCGAGCACCTCGTCACCGCCGGGTTCCTCGGTCGCAAGACCGGCAAGGGCTTTCGGGACCACCGCCGGTAACGCATGAGCGCCCTGCTGGAGCAGATGGTCCGTACCGCCCGCGCGCAGCCCGCCCGCGGGTGGCTGGAGACCAAGCGCGCGGACGGCGCCTTCGGCCGCTCGAGCTGGGCCGCCGTGCACGCCGACGCGACGCGCGCCGCCGCGGTGCTGCGCTCGCGCGGCGTCGGACCGGGGGACGCCGTCGCGGTCTTCATCGGCGACCCGCGGCACGTCGCGGTGACCGTGCAGGCCTGCTGGCTGCTGGGTGCGAGCGCGACGATGCTGCACCAGCCCACGGCGCGCACCAACCTGGCGACCTATGCCGCCGACACGGCCCGGATCATCGCCATGATCGGGGCGGTCGCGCTGGTCATCGGGCCGCCTTACCTGGCCCTGGGAGAGCACTTCGTCCACCTGGCGGACGACGGCGCCGCGGCGATCGTCACCACCGACGAGCTGGCCGCGGGCGAGGCGTCGATCGAGCCGGACCCCACGGTCGCCGACGAGGAGGCGGTGGCGCTGCTGCAGCTCACCTCCGGCTCCACCGCCGAGCCGAAGGCGGTCACCATCACCCATGGCAACCTGATCAGCAACATGCGCGCGATGGTCGAGGCCAGCCGGATCACCGACGCCGACGTGATGGTCTCCTGGCTCCCGGTGTTCCACGACATGGGCATGGTGGGATTTCTCTGCGTGCCGATGGTCTTCGGCTACCGCCTCGTCAAGGTGACCCCCAGCGACTTCGTCGCCAGCCCGACGTCCTGGATGCGGCTGATCAGCGAGCACCGGGCCAGCATCACGGCGGCCCCCAACTTCGCGTACGGCGTCGCCGCGCGCGCCCTGCAGAAGGCCGCCGACCTGGACCTGTCGACGCTGCGCATCGCGCTCAACGGCGCCGAACCCATCGACCCCCGCACGGTCGAGCTGTTCTGCAGGGCGGGTGCCCGGCACGGGTTGCGGCCCGAGGCGGTGCTCTGTGCGTACGGCATGGCCGAGGCCGCGCTGGCCGTGTCGTTCGCGCCGGTCGGGCGCGGCCTCGTGACCGACACGGTCGATCCCGAGGCGCTCGGTGTGCGCAAGGTTGCGGAGCCGGTCGACGCCGGTGGATCGACGTTCGCGCGGCTCGGGCCGCCGCTGTCGGGGGTGCAGGTCGAGGTGCGCGGCCCCGGCGGCGAGCGCCTCCCGGAGCGGCACGTCGGCACCATCTTCATCCGCGGCGACGCGGTGACGCCCGGCTACCGGACCGTCGACGGCTTCCGCTCGGCGCGGGACGCCGGCGGCTGGCTGGACACCGGCGACGAGGGCTACCTCGTGGACGGCGAGATCGTCGTGTGCGGCCGGGTGAAGGACCTCATCATCCTCGCCGGCCGCAACATCTACCCGGTCGACGTCGAACGCGCCGCCGAGCGCGTCGAGGGCATCCGGCGCGGGAACGCCGCCGCCGTCCCGGTGCAGGCCGGCACCCGCGAGTCGTTCGCGATCGTCGCCGAGTCGACGTACTTCGACGACGGCCCGGAGGCGCGTCGCATCGAGCAGGAGGTCCGCCTCGCGGTGCACGCCGACCTCGACGTCCGCCCCGCGCGGGTGATCCTGATCGCGCCCGGTGGCATGCCGAAGACGCCGTCCGGCAAGATCCAGCGGGTGCGGGTGCGCTCGTACGTGCAGCAGGCGATGGGTCGCGGCGATGCCCCGGCATAACCGCAGGAGCAGCGAGCCCGAGCGCACGTCGTCGTTCGGCGGCGTGTTCGGCGGAGCCGTAGTGGTCGAGTGGCGCGGGGAGCCGTGGCGGGTCATGCCGATCACCGGCGCAGCGGCCGCGAAGGAGTACCGGTGCCCCGGCTGCGACCAGGTCGTCCGCGTCCGTCAGGGGCACGTCGTCGTCTGGTCGGAGTACGACCGGACGGGGGAGGACCGGCGGCACTGGCACACCGGTTGCTGGGCAGCGCGGGACCGACGCGGGCCCGGCATCCAGCGCTCCGGGCGCGCGCCGCGGCGATGACGCACGAGTGGCGTCGGACGCGGCGCGTGGCGACGTCCTCGGCTTCTGGGAGGTGCGGTCGTGGCCCGGCCGGAGGTCGCGCCGGCTAGCGACCGCGACGCTGACGGATCGCGCTGACCTCGATCGTGCGCTCGCGGTCGGTGGCCGCCGGCGAGCTGCCGCGGCGGCGCGCCAGCAGGATCCGCGGGTGCCCCGCGCCGGGCTTCTCCTCGCCGGCGCCGTCCTCGTCCGGTGCCGGCGCGGCGGAGGGGGCATCCTCCTCGGCCGGGTCCTCGGCGGAGGAACCGCCGGCGGGCTGCTCCGCGGGCTGCGAGGTCGCGGCGTCGTCCGCATCCTCGTCGCGCGCAGCGTCGACCGTGACGTCGTCCGCCTCGTCGACGTCCGGCGCGTCCGCCGTCGTCACCGCGTCCGCAGCGGGAGCCTCCTGCTCGGGCGCGCTGCCGTGCGAGGTCCCATCGGTGCCGGGGGCGACGTCCTCGCGCCCGTCGGCGAACAGATCGGGGTGCCGGGGCTCGGCGGCGCGCGGCGCGTCGACGTCGCGATCGGCCGCGAGCTGCTCGGGCGCCTTCGCGAGGTAGGCGGGCACCTTGGCGACGATCTGGCCCACCTGGGTGATCTGCTGGGCCAGCGCCGAGCGGACGTGCTTGAGACGGTTGACCTCGTCCTCGGCGCGCTCGACCATCGTGCGGGCACGCTCGTTGGCCTCCGCGATGGTCGCGGAGGCGTCGGCGTAGGCCGCCTTGAGCATCGTGTCGGCCTCGTCGCGCGAGGCCTGCAGCCGCGTCGCGGCCTCCTCGTGCGAGGCCTTGATGCGGCCGTCCGCCTCGGCGCGGGAGGCACGGTCGCGCTCTGCCTCCTCCTGCTGCGCGGCGCGCCGGCGGGCCTCGAGGGTGAGCTTGAAGTCCTCCTCGGCCTCCAGGCGGCGCGCCTCGGACTCCGCCAGCAGCGCGGCCGCCTGGGACTGGGCGCTGCTGAGGTGCTCCTCTGCCTGCTTGCGGTGCTCGGCCAGGTGCGCGGCCGCGTCGGCCCGGGCGCGCGCGAGGTGGTCGTCGGCCTCGGCGTGCCGGTCGGCGACGTACTGGTCCGCCTCGGCGCGGGCACCGGCGATCTCCTGGTCGGACGTCGCCTTGTCCTCCGCGGCCGTGGCGCGCAGCTGCTCGGCCTCGGCCTCGGCCGCCCGACGGATCTCGGCGGCCTCCTCCTCGGCGAGCCGCAGCATGGACGCGATGCGGCCGCCCATCGTCTCGAAGGTGGGTGCCTGGTTGTCGCGCAGCTGGTCCTTCAGCTCGGCTAGGTCGGCGGCCCGCTTTTCGGCCTTCTGGCGTTCCTCGCGCGCCGTGGCCACCGCCTGGTCACGTTCGGCGACGAGGGTGCGCAGGTCGTCCTGCAGGCTGCGGATCATCTCGTTGACGTGGTTGCGCTCATATCCACGCATCACGATCGGGATGTCCATGGCGGGCGCGCCCAGGGGGATGAGGTCGTCGTTGTCAGCGTTCATGAACCCTCTATCGCAAGCTGGATGTGTCAGATCAGCAGGCACAACTCTATGCCCGCGAACGTCAACCTCCGATGAGGCGAGGCCGGGCGCGCCCGGCCTCGCCCGCCCGCTCAGAGGTTGCGGAACCGGTTGATCTTGTCCTCGAGCCGACCGCGCATCTCCTGGTCCCGCACGCCGAGGCCCTCCTCGGGCGCCAGGCACAGGACGCCGACCTTGCCCTGGTGGGTGTTCTTGTGCACGTCCAGCGCCGCGTCACCGGTCTGCGCCAGCGGGTAGACCTTGGACAGCGTCGGGTGGATCAGACCCTTCTCGATGAGCCGGTTGGCCTCCCACGCCTCGCGGTAGTTGGCGAAGTGCGAGGAGACGATGCGCTTGAGGTTCATCCACAGGTACCGGTTGTCGTACTCGTGCATGTACCCCGACGTCGAGGCGCAGGTGGTGATCGTGCCGCCGCGCTTGGTCACGTAGACCGAGGCGCCGAACGTCTCGCGTCCGGGGTGCTCGAAGACGATGTCGATGTCCTCGCCGCCGGTGAGCTCGCGGATCTTCGATCCGAACCGCTTCCACTCGGCGGGATCCTGGGTGTGCTCGTCCTTCCAGAACTTGTAGCCCTCGGCCTTGCGGTCGATGACCAGCTCGGCGCCCATCGAGCGGCAGATGTCGGCCTTGTCGGGGGAGGACACGACGCAGACCGGGATCCCGCCGCCGTTGAGCACCATCTGCGTCGCGTACGAGCCGAGGCCGCCGGAGGCGCCCCAGATGAGGACGGTGTCACCCTGCTTCATGCCGGCACCGTTCTTGGAGACCAGCTGGCGGTACGCGGTGGAGTTCACCAGGCCGGGGCACGCCGCCTCCTCCCAGGTCAGGTGCTTGGGCTTGGGCATCAGCTGGTTGCTCTTGACCAGCGCGATCTGGGCCAGGCCGCCGAAGTTGGTCTCGAAGCCCCAGATGCGCTGCTGCGGATCCATCATCGTGTCGTCGTGGCCCTGTGGGTCCTCGAGCTCGACCGACAGGCAGTGCGCCACCACCTCGTCGCCGGCCTTCCACTTCGTGACGCCGGGACCCACCCGCAGCACGACGCCGGAGACGTCCGAGCCGACGATGTGGTAGGGCAGGTCGTGGCGCTTGGCCAGCTCGCTCGTGCGGCCGTAGCGCTTCAGGAAGCCGAACGTCGACACCGGCTCGAAGATCGACGTCCACACCGTGTTGTAGTTGACCGAGGAGGCCATGACGGCGATCTGCGCCTCGCCGGGGCCGAGCTCGGGGGTGTCGACCTCCTGCAGGTGCAGGCTCTTGCGCGGGTCCTTGTCCCAGGAGGCCAGGCCCTGGAACATGTTCTGGTCCTCCTCGCGGACCACGATCGCCTCGTACTTCTTCGGCACGTCGATCTTGGCGATGTCCTCGTTCTGCCCGCTCATGATCGCGTCGAGGATCTGGTTCATGGACATGGTTCTGCTCCTGGCTCTGGCGCCGCGCAGGCGGCATCCGGTGTCGTGATTGCCGTCAAGAGTAGGCTACCGGCGGGTAACCAACCGGCACGGCAGTGCGGTGCGGTGGACGATGCGGGCGACTAGTGCGCCGCGTCGGCGGCCGGCTCGACCAGCTCGACCAGCACGCCGCCGGCGTCCTTCGGGTGGATGAAGTTGATGCGAGAGTTCGCGGTGCCGCGCTTGGCCTCGGGGTAGAGAAGCCGTACGCCGCGCTCGCGGAGGGTCGCGCTGACCTGGTCGATGTCTTCGACCGTGTAAGCCATCTGCTGCATGCCAGGCCCGTTCTTGTCCAGGAACTTGGCGATCGTGCTCGACTCGTCGAGCGGGGCGAGGAGCTGGATGCACGAGCCGGAGTCACCGACGGCCATCATGGCCTCGCGGACGCCCTGCTCCTCGTTGGTCTCCTCGTGCACCAGGGCCATCCCGTACACGCTCCGGTAGAACTCGATGGCCTGGTCGAGATCGGTGACAGCGATTCCGACATGGTTGATCTCGGTGAACACGCGTGCTCCTTCGCAGGGGGAATGACCTCGGATGAAACTAGCAAGACCGAACCGGATTCTAACCGGTGGTCGACAGTGACGCCTTTCACCCGGACGCCGCCGCTGCAGGGTCCCCGGTGAAGAAGTAAGGTGCCCATAACCCATCGCTTCAAGGAGTCATCATGACTGCATCCGCTGGCCGAACCTCTGTCATCGTCTCGGGCGCGCGCACGCCGATGGGCCGGTTGCTCGGTTCGCTCAAGGACTTCTCCGGCGCCCAGCTCGGCGGCCTGGCCATCAAGGCCGCCCTCGAGCGCGGCGGCATCGCCGGTGACCAGGTCGAATACGTCATCATGGGCCAGGTGCTGCAGGCCGGCGCGGGACAGATCCCGTCGCGGCAGGCGTCGGTCGCGGCCGGCATCCCGATGAGCGTGCCGTCGCTGACCATCAACAAGGTGTGCCTGTCCGGCCTCGACGCGATCGCGTTGGCCGACCAGCTCATCCGGGCCGGCGAGTTCGACATCGTCGTCGCCGGCGGGATGGAGTCGATGACCAACGCCCCGCACCTGATCCCGAACGGTCGCACCGGCACGAAGTACGGCGCGTTCGAGGTACTCGACGCGATGGCCTACGACGGGCTGACCGACGCCTTCGACAAGGTGTCGATGGGCGAGTCGACCGAGCACCACAACGGCAAGCTGGGCATCTCGCGCCAGGAGCAGGACGAGTTCGCCGCCCGCTCGCACCAGCGGGCCGCGGCTGCCGCCGCCGAGGGGCGGTTCAAGGAGGAGATCGCGCCGGTCGAGATCCCGCAGCGCAAGGGCGACCCGGTCGTGTTCGAGACCGACGAGGGCGTCCGCGCGGAGACCACCGTCGAGTCGCTGGGCAAGCTGAAGCCGGCGTTCGCCAAGGACGGCACCATCACCGCGGGCACCGCCTCGCAGATCTCCGACGGGGCCTGCGCGGTCGTCGTGATGAGCAAGGAGAAGGCCACCGAGCTCGGGCTGGAGATCCTCGCGGAGATCGGCGCCCACGGCAACGTCGCCGGGCCGGACAACTCGCTGCAGTCGCAGCCCTCGAACGCGATCAACCACGCGCTGCAGAAGGCGGGTCGCTCGCTCGACGAGGTCGACCTGGTGGAGATCAACGAGGCCTTCGCCGCGGTCGGGATCCAGTCGATGCGCGACCTGGGCATCGACGCCGACAAGGTCAACGTCGACGGCGGCGCCATCGCCCTCGGCCACCCGATCGGCATGTCGGGCGCTCGCCTGGTGCTGCACCTGATCTACGCCCTGCGTGGACGCGGTGGCGGCACCGGCGTGGCCGCCCTCTGCGGCGGCGGTGGCCAGGGCGACGCCCTGATCATCGACGTCCCCGCACCCGCCTGATGACGTCGGGCGGCCTGCGCCGCGACGCCGGTGTGGCGGAGCTCGTCGAACGAGCCCGCGACGGACAGGCGCGGGCGGTGGCCCGGCTGATCTCGCTGGTCGAGGACGCCTCGCCGCGGCTGCGCGAGGTGGCCGCGGCGCTCGCCCCGCACACCGGCCACGCCACGATCATCGGTCTCACCGGCTCGCCGGGCGTGGGGAAGTCCACCTCGACGTCCGCCCTCGTGCGCGCCTACCGCGCGCAGGGCAAGCGGGTCGGCGTCCTGGCGGTCGACCCGAGCTCGCCGTTCTCCGGCGGCGCGCTGCTCGGCGACCGGATCCGGATGCAGGACCACGCCACCGATCCAGGCGTGTTCATCCGGTCGATGTCGACCCGCGGCCACCTCGGCGGCCTTTCGTGGGCGACGCCGCAGGCGCTGCGCGTGCTGGACGGCACCGGGTTCGACGTCATCCTGATCGAGACCGTCGGGGTCGGGCAGGCCGAGGTCGAGATCGCCTCCACCGCCGACACCACCCTGGTGCTGCTGGCTCCCGGGATGGGTGACGGGATCCAGGCCGCCAAGGCCGGCATCCTGGAGATCGCCGACGTCTTCGTCGTCAACAAGGCCGACCGGGACGGCGCCGACAACGTGGTGCGCGACCTGCGGAACATGCTCGGGCTGGGCGGACGGCACTCCGACGCGGGCGCGTGGCGCCCGGCCATCGTCAAGACGGTGGCCGAGAAGGAGCAGGGCGTCGAGGACGTGATCGCCGCGATCGACGCGCACCGCGAGTGGATGGGCGCCAAGGGCGTCCTGCACGAGCGCCGGCTGGCCCGGGCGTCCGCCGAGATCGTCGCGCTGTCGATCGCGACGCTGCGCGAGCGCATGGGCGACGTCGAGGGCCACGCCTCGGTGCGCGCGCTGTCGGAGAAGGTCGTCGCCGGGACGACCGACCCCTACCTCGCCGCGGACGCGCTCGTCGCCGAGCTGGGCGCCGACCTCGGCTCCTGACTGCCGGCCATGCCGCGCGTCATCCACACCGGGCAGGCGCTCGTCGACTACGTCCTGGACGTGCCCGAGCTCCCGGTCCGCGGCGGCAACGTGTACGCCTCCGCCGGGCGTCGCTCGGCCGGGGGAGCGGTGAACATCCTGGTCGCTGCCGCCCGCAACGGCGCGCACGCCGTCCATGCCGGCGCGCACGGCACGGGGGAGAACGGCGACCTGATCCGCGCGACGCTCGCGCGGGACGGCGTCGAGCTGTGCAGCCCGCCGGTGCCGAACGTCGACTCGGGCATCTGCATCTGCCTGCTCGAGCACGATGAGCGCACCTTCGTCACGACCCGCGGCGCCGAGCGGCGCATCAGCGAGTGCAGCCTGCAGCGCGCGGAGCCGGTCGCCGGGGACGTGGTCTGCGTCGACGGCTACACGCTCGTCGCCGGAGCGACCGTCGAGCCGATGCTGGCCTGGTTGGAGGGCCTTCCCGACGGCGTGGAGGTGGTGCTCGACCCGGCGGCCGACTTCGCCAACCAGCCGGAGGAGGTCCGCCGGCGCGCGGTGGCCGTGACCACTGTCTGGACCTCGAACCTCGACGAGGCGGCCGACATCTGCGCCGCGGCCGGGGTGGCGGTCCCGGCGTCCCTCGACATGGCGGCCGCCGCCGGCCTCGTGGCCGGCCTCCTGGCGCCGGGCGCGGTGAGCATCGTGCGCGACGGGCCCAACGGCTGCGCGGTGCGCGTCGACGGTGTCACCACTGCCGTGGCCGGCTTCCCGCAGCGACCGGTGGACACGAACGGCGCGGGAGATGCGCACACCGGCGTGCTCGTCGCGGCCCGCCTCGCGGGCGCGGGCTGGGGCGACGCCGCGCGCCGGGCGAACGCCGCGGCCGCGATCAAGGTGACGCGGATGGGGCCCGCGACCGCGCCGGGGACGGAAGAGATCGACGCCTGGCTCGCTACCGGCTCCGGGAGCCCAGCCGGGCGGTGACGGCGGCGCCGATCTCGGCATCCGTGGCACCGAGTGCGCGCGCCTGGGCGACGACCGCCGCGATGATTCGGTCGAGCTCGGCCCGGCGTCGGTCGCTCACCCCGAGGACCAGACCCGGCCGCACCCGCGTCCCGGCGCCGCGCCGGGTCTGCACGAGCCCCGCCTGCTCCAGCTCTCGATACGTCCGGGCCACCGTGCCGGGGGACAGCCGCAGGTCGGCCGCGAGCTGCCGGACCGGCGGCAGCCGCCGCCCGGCCTCCAGGGCGCCGGTCACGATGAGCGAGCTCAGCTGGCGGCGCAGCTGCTCGAAGGGGGGCGTGGGGTCACCGGCCTCGACGTGCAGCGACGCGGTGCTCATCCCGCCAGCGCGCCCGTTCGCGGCTCCTGCGGAATGGACGGCTCGCCGCGCTGCACGAGCAGCCGGGCGAGCGCCCACCCGGTCACCACACTCGCCGCGAGGGCGATGACGATCAACAGCCAGCCCCCGACGGCGTACCCCGCGGACCCGTGGCAGGTAGCGCCGCCCGCCCCGGACGCGCGGTACATCGCGCCGGCGCCCCCGGCCGCCACCGCAGCCAGGCTGGCGCTCACGCCTGCCGTGGCCGCGGCGGTGATGGCGCACATCGACCGGGCGCGAAGCAGGTCCTCCTGCGCTGCCTCCCCGACGTCGGCGGCCAGGCTCCCGCGAGCGGCCACCACGCGCGCGGACACCGCCCACAGGAGCAGCACGGCACCGATCGCGACCGCCACCGGGATCGCGTAGTACGACCCGGGGTAGGGCCCGGTGCTGCCGCGACCGGTGATGCCGTCGGCGTCCGCGCGGCAGATCCAGGCGAGGGCGCGGCCGCGGCGGCCGACGTCGTCGGGGGAGGCGGTCGCGGCGGTCACGCCCAGCACCAGCACGAGGCCGCTCGAGACGGCGGCGAGCGCGGTCCCGAGGGCCCGCGGCCGGTACCGGCGCGGCGACCGCACGTCGAGACCGGCCCGGCGGCGGCCCGCCCGGCCCGGGGGCGGCGGAATCAGCTCGCCGACGGCGACGACGGCCATGACGGTGACCGCGAAGACGGCCGGCGCCAGCAGCAGGCCCCG
This sequence comes from Cumulibacter manganitolerans, assembly GCF_009602465.1. Lineage (NCBI taxonomy): Bacteria > Bacillati > Actinomycetota > Actinomycetes > Geodermatophilales > Geodermatophilaceae > Cumulibacter > Cumulibacter manganitolerans. Next base: position 113,312 of record NZ_WBKP01000003.1, read on the forward strand.
GCCCAACGCCCCGGTGGACGCCGCGAGCAGCGACGTGACGATCGCGACCGCCAGCGCGGCGACCCGGAACCGTTGCGCGCGGGCCTCGTAGGCGGCCAGCTCGGTGCCGAGAGCGACGCGCTGGGCCGGCCGGGCGCGAATCCCGGTGACGACGCCGGCCAGGACCGCGAGCACCAGCCCTAGGGGGAGCAGCATGACCTGCATCGCAGACCCTTCCGGTCGATGTATCGAGCATCTGGTACAAAGTGTCCGGGCATCGACTCTTTGTGTCAACTGGTTGACACAAACAGCGCTGATCGACGGTCGCTAGGGTTGCGGGGTGACCTCGTTGCCCTTCGACCCCATCGAGCGCGCGGCCGAGAACTGGCAGGACGCGTGGGGCGACGCTCGCCGGATGCGGCTGGCCACCTCGATCATGCGCGTCCAGCAGCTGCTCATCAACGCGTACGACGAGGCGTTGCGCCCGCACGGGCTGACCTTCGCGCGCTTCGAGGCGCTGGTGCTGCTGCGTTTCTCGCGCAGCGGGGCGCTGCCGATGAAGGTGATCGGAGACCGGCTGCAGGTGCACCCGACGTCCGTCACCAACACCGTCGAGCGGCTGGCCGCGGCGGGCCTGGTCGAGCGGCGCAAGAACCCGCGGGACGGCCGCGGCGTCCTCGCCGAGCTCACCGACGAGGGCCGCGCCGTGGTCGAGGAGGCCGCGTCGGACCTCATGCGGCTGGACTTCGCGCTCTCCGCGCTGCCCGACGACGAGGTGGACGCCGTGGCGGCGTCGCTGTCGCGGCTACGCAAGGCGGCCGGTGACTTCGAGTGACCGGCGTCGCAGAATGATGGGGAGAAGCAGGCGTTCCGAAAAATAGTAGGAAGTCCTACTATGTAGGTACCCCACCACCCGACATGGCGGCGTATGCCGCGAACGGAGTGCACCATGGCCGATGAGAAGACTTCCGCCCGCGCCCGCTGGCAGGCCGCGTACGACGACGCCGTGGCGAAGGGCCGCGTCGTGGACCGCGACTACACCACGCTCTCCGGCGTCGAGGTGGAACCGGCGTACGGCCCCGCGGACGAGTCGAGCGTGCCCGCCTTCGAGAACATCGGGTACCCGGGGCAGTTCCCGTACACCCGCGGGCTGCACGCCACCGGCTACCGCGGACGCCCGTGGACGATCCGCCAGTTCGCCGGGTTCGGCAACGCCCAGCAGACCAACGAGCGCTACAAGATGATCCTCGGCGCGGGTGGCGGCGGCCTGTCGGTGGCCTTCGACATGCCGACGCTGATGGGCCGCGACTCCGACGACCCGCTCGCCCTCGGCGAGGTGGGGCACTGTGGCGTCGCGATCGACTCGGCGGCCGACATGGACATCCTGTTCGACGGCATCGCGCTGCAGGACGTCACGACGTCCATGACGATCTCCGGACCGGCCGTGCCGATCTTCTGCATGTACATCGTGGCGGCCGAGCGCCAGGGCGCCGACATCCACAAGCTCAACGGCACGTTGCAGACCGACATCTACAAGGAGTACATCGCGCAGAAGGAGTGGCTGTTCGCCCCCGAGCCGCACCTGCGCCTGATCGGCGACCTCATGGAGTACACCTCCAAGGACATCCCGGCGTACAAGCCGCTGTCGGTCTCGGGCTACCACATCCGCGAGGCGGGCTCGACCGCCGCACAGGAGCTCGCGTACACCCTCGCCGACGGCTTCGCCTACGTCGAGCTCGGCCGCTCGCGCGGCCTCGACGTCGACGTGTTCGCGCCGGGCCTGTCGTTCTTCTTCGACGCGCACGTCGACTTCTTCGAGGAGATCGCCAAGTTCCGCGCCGCCCGCCGCATCTGGGCGCGCTGGCTGCGCGACACCTACGGGGCGAAGACCGAGAAGGCCCAGCAGCTGCGCTTCCACACGCAGACCGCCGGTGTCTCGCTCACCGCGCAGCAGCCGGACAACAACATCGTCCGCACCGCGGTCGAGGCGATGGCGGCAGTGCTCGGCGGCACCAACTCGCTGCACACCAACGCCCTCGACGAGGTGCTGGCGCTCCCGTCGGAGCGCGCGGCCGCGATCGCGCTGCGCACCCAGCAGGTCATCATGGAGGAGACCGGCGTGCTGAACGTCGCCGACCCGCTCGGCGGCTCGTGGTACGTCGAGGCGCTGACCGACAAGATCGAGGCGGAGGCGGAGAAGATCTTCGCCGAGATCATCCGGATCGGCGGAGGCGAGGAGGCCAACCACGAGATCGGGCCGGTCACCTCCGGTCTGCTGCGCGGCATCGAAGAGGGCTACTTCATGTCCGAGATCGCCGACGCCGCGTTCATCTACCAGGCGTCGCTGGAGAAGGGCGACAAGAAGGTCGTGGGCGTCAACACCCTCACCCAGACCGACGAGGAGGAGCTCGAGATCCTGCGGATCAGCCACGAGGTCGAGCTCGAGCAGCGTCGGGTGCTGGCCGAGCGCAAGGAGGGGCGCGACGAGGGACGGGTCCGCGCGGCCCTCGACGAGATGCTCGCGGCCGCGCGTGGCTCGCAGAACATGATCCCCTCGATGCTGGAGGCGTGCCGCGCCGAGGCCACGCTCGGCGAGATCTGCGACGCGCTGCGCGACGAGTGGGGCGTGTACCGGGAGCCGGCACGGTTCTAGCCGTCGTCCAGCGGCGGTCGCCGGAATCTGCGCAGCGGGCTTCGCAGGTGAAAGCGGGGAAGCTTCCCCGCTTTCACCCACGAAGCCCGCTTTCGCTGTGTGGGGGAAGGGCCGGCTACTCCTGCGGCGGCCGGTTCACGGCGATGCCGGTGCCGTCGGCGACGGAGGTGATGGCGGTCTGCGGCACCCGCAGCGCGGTGAATCCCCCGGACTCGATCCGCACGTTGATCCAGGTGCCGCCGAGGTCGACGGCGTGCAGGCCCTCGTGGACCCGCGCCGGGGCGCCGGCGGTGACGGCGAGCTCGCGGTCGTGCCACACCTCGACGGTCGGCTGCTCGGCGAGGTAGGTCAGCGTCAGCCGCCCGGTACGCCGGTCGTAGCCGTCCACCACCGCGTCCCGCCAGCCCCACCAGGTCTCCCCGAGCTGGCGGCCGTGGATGAAGTGCATCCGGTAGCCGGGTGCGTAGACGTGCTGGTCCATGGTGACCTCCTTCGTGCGCGGACGCGGAGTGTCCCGTCCGTCGTTCCGCTCGCGAGGGATCGCGGGCGGCCGGTCTGTCTCCGGAGCACCCGCGACGGGCGGGTTGCTGCCTGGCCAGCCGGAACTTTCCGCCAGGGCTCTGGACCTACGCCGAGCGTACGACGCCCGGGCGACAAGTTTTCGGTGCGCGCCCGTGGGCGGGTTCGGACGGACCGACCTGGGACGACGCGCACGGCGGTAACTAGGCTGGGGTGATGACCACCGTGCTGTCCCACGACACCTACCTCGCGGCGCTCGAGCGCTCGGCGGCGCGGCTCACCGAGTGCGCGCGCCGAGTCGGTCCGGACGCCGACGTCCCGTCGTGCCCGGGCTGGCGGGTCGGCGACCTGCTCGCGCACCTCGGCGGCGTGCACTCCTGGACCCGCGGCATCATCGCCGGCAACGGGCCCCGGACGCCGCGCGACGAGCCGTCGGGCGAGCTCACCCAGTGGTACGCCGACCAGGCCGGGGCGCTGGTCGAGGCGCTGCGCGCGGCCGACCCTGCCGCGCCGTCCTGGTCCTTCGGCAGCGACCGATCGGTCGGCTTCTGGATCAGGCGGCAGCCGCACGAGGTCGAGATGCACCGCGTCGACGTCGAGCTCGCCGGCGGCAACGCCGTCGCCTACGACGTCGAGCTCGCGGCGGACGGCGTCAGCGAGGTCCTCGACGTGATGGTCCCGAGGCGGCACGCCGACCAGCCCGCCGCGGTGGGTGCGCCCATCCGCCTGGTCGCCGCCGATACCGGCGACTGGTGGCTGCTGCTGCCGAGCGAGCGCACCGGTGTGGTCGACTACCGGCACGGCACCGGCGGCTCCGCGCCGCAGGAGGCGGCGGTGACCGCCACCGCGTCGGCGTCCGACCTCGTCACCGGCCTGTGGCGGCGCACGCCCTCCGACCGCTGGCAGATCGACGGCGACCGCGCCGTCCTCGACGCCCTGCTCGCCTCGGGTCTCACCCCCTGACCCAGCAGTCCGACCACGAAAGGACCCCCAAGTGACCAGGCCCCGCCCCCGTCCCCAGGCCCAGCAGGCCGCGCTGTCCGCGGCCCTGTCCGGAGCCGTCGACCTCAGCGGCCTCAAGGCGCGTGCCGACGCGGCGCGCTCGCAGGCCGGCCAGTCGGCGCTGCAGGCCGATGCCACGGAGCAGCCGCCCGCCTCGGGCGCCCAGCCGCCGTCGTCCGGCGCGCCCGACGCCGCTCCCGCCGGCGGCCAGGGCGGCCAGTACGTCGTCGAGGTGACCGAGGCCAACCTGCAGCAGCTCATCGAGCAGTCCATGCAGGTCCCCGTCGTGCTGGAGTTCTGGCTCGCGAACGCCGACCAGAGCCAGCAGTACGGCGACCTGCTCGTGCGGCTGGCAGACGAGGGCGAGGGCACCTGGCTGCTCGGGCGCGTCGAGGCCGAGTCCCAGATGCGGGTCGCCCAGGCGATGCGCCTGCAGGGCGTGCCGGCGGTCCGGGCGATCTTCCAGGGCCAGATGGTCGCCGAGTTCGACGGCCTGCAGCCCGAGGCCAACCTGCGGCAGTTCCTCGCCGAGCTGGTGCGGGCCGCCGGCGGGACGCTGCCCGAGGGCGCCGGTCCGCAGGAGGATCCGCGGGTGGAGCAGGCCGAGGCGGCGGTCGCGGACGGCGACCTCGATGGCGCCGAGGCGCTGTACCGCTCGCTGCTGGCCGACCAGCCGGCCCACCCGCTGGCCAAGGACGCGCTGACCCAGATCCAGCTGATGAAGCGGCTGGAGACCGAGGGGGAGTCCGACGTCGACCAGGTGATCGCCCAGGCGGACGCCGCACCGGCCGACCTCGACCTGGCGCTCAAGGCAGCCGATCTGCAGGTCGCCTCCGGTGACTACCAGCAGGCCTTCGACCGGCTGCTGCACATCGTCCGCGGGACGGACGCCGACGCCAAGGATCGGGCCCGCGAGCGGCTGATCGAGCTGTTCGCGATCGTCGGCAACGCCGAGCCGGCCGTCGCCACCGCGCGCCGCAACCTGGCCTCCGCGCTCTTCTAGGCTCTGGCGGTGGGTTGTACCCCGCTATCGGCCAGATAGCGGGGCAGAACCCACCGCGAGAGGACCGAGGCGGCTAGCCGAGGCAGGACTTCGCGGCGCCCTCGGGGTCGTCGCGTCCGGCCAGCACCGCTTCACGGAAGGTGTTGATCCGGTCGAAGGAATCGATGCCGTAGGTCTGCACGAACGCGTCGTCCTCGCCGATCGCGATCAGCAGCATGACCGCTTCGTCGAGGTCGCCGGCCGACAGCTTCAGGTCGCCGCTGGTTGGCGAGGGCTTGTTGGACACGGTCGCCTCGAAGGCGCCGCCGGCGAACGCGCCGACCAGGCACAGCCGCTGCTCGAACGGCTTCTTGCCGTCGATCTTCGTGCCGCTCTCGTCCTGGATCGCGGCCGCGTATCCCAGGCCGACCGCCGCCATCGCCGCGAAGTCGCCGAACTTGTCGTACGACTGCTGCAGGAGCTTCGTCTCGGCGTAGTGCACGGTCGTGTCGGCGGGGCAGTAGAAGACCTGCTCGTCGCTGGGCTTGCCGTCGCACTTGGCCGAGCTGCCGCTGAAGCCGGACGCCGGGACGTCCTGCCAGTCGGTGCCGACCACGGCCTGCCCGAACGCGTTCATCGCCGGCGGGATGGTCTGCAGCGTCTCGTCGTACGGGAGGTTGCCCTCGTTGGCCTTGTCGGTGCTGGTGTACGCGATCTCGGTGTACTGGCGATCCTTGCCGAACGAGGTGTAGCAGTGCTTGCCGCCCTCGTTGAAGCCCTCCTGGAAGGCGCCGACCCGGTCGAACGCCGAGCCGTGCGCCATCTGGTCGTCGGCCGAGGCTCCGGGCTCGTCACGCAGCATGAGGTACCCGCCGAGCACGGTGTCCAGATCGGCGTCGGTGGCCTTGAAGTGCGCGGTGCCGTCGACGGCCGCGTGCGTGAAGACACCGGCGTAGCAGTCCGCCTGCCCCTCCCAGGCGATCGACTTGTCCGACTGCACGCCCACGCGGTCCTGGATCGCGTGCCCGAACTCGTGCGCGAACACCAGCGGCACGATGAACTCGCCGAACTCCTTGACCAGCTCGGTCAGGAACTTGCGGTCGTACGCGATCGCGTCCTCGGTGGGGCAGTAGAAGGCGTTGTTGGCCGCGTACTGCTTCTCGTTGTCGGCGAAGCACGGGATCGGCTCGCTCTGGTCCGGCTCGTACGCGTGCACCCCGCCCTCCAGCTTGGGCATGCTCTTGCCGAACGTCTTCTTGAACTGCTCGTCCCAGTACGTCATCACGTCGTCGAGGGAGTTGGCGACGAGCTGGTCGATCTTGCTGCCGTTGCCGTTCTCGATCGGCAGGTCGGACGGCGCCGCGTTCTTCTTGACGCCGCCGGCGTCCGGGGACGCCTGGCCGATCACGGTGCGCGTGCAGGCGCTTCCCGCGACGACGACGGCGAGCAGGAGGGCGAGGGCGGCTACGGCGCGTCGCAACGGCGTGGGGCTCACGAGAGGTACCTCGGTGGGGTGGGCGGCAGTGCTGACAACTGTATTCGCCGACGCGGCGGCCGGCCCGCAGGATCCCGCGAGGTCACGATTCGAGCCGGAACCACACGGCGCCCAGCGGCGGCACCGACAGGCTCGCGGACGCCGGCAGGCCGTGCCACGGCTCGTCGGAGGCGTCGACGGAGCCGAGGTTGCCCAACCCCGAGCCGCCGTACTCGACCGCGTCGGTGTTGAGCACCTCCCGCCACGTGCCGGGGCTCGGCAGGCCGATGCGGTACCCGTGGTGCGGGTGGCCGGCGAAGTTCACCACGCACGCGAGGGCGTCGCCGTCGGCGTCGTAGCGCAGGAAGGACAGCACGTTGTTGCCCGAGTCGTTGGCGTCGATCCAGCCGAAGCCGCCCGGATCGTTGTCCCGCTGCCACAGCGCCGGCAGGTCGCGGTAGCGGGCGTTGAGGTCGCTGACGAGCCGCTGGATGCCGGCGTGCGCCGGATCCTCCAGCAGCCACCAGTCGATGCTGCGGCCCTCCGCCCACTCGGCGTCCTGCCCGATCTCCGAGCCCATGAACAGCAGGTTCTTGCCGGGGTGCGCCCACATGTACGCGAGGAAGGCGCGCACATTCGCCAGCTGCTGCCAGCGGTCACCGGGCATCTTGCGGACCAGGGACCCCTTGCCGTGCACCACCTCGTCGTGGCTGATCGGCAGGATGTAGTTCTCGCTGTACGCGTAGACCATCGAGAAGGTGAGCTCGTTGTGGTGGTATGCGCGGTGCACCGGATCCTTCTCTATGTAGCGCAGCGAGTCGTTCATCCAACCCATGTTCCACTTGAACCCGAACCCGAGGCCGCCGAGGTGCGCCGGTCGCGTCACGCCCGGCCAGGACGTCGACTCCTCGGCGATGGTGATGATGCCCGGGACCCGCTTGTAGATCGTGGCGTTGACCTCCTGCAGGAAGGCGACGGCGTCGAGGTTCTCGCGTCCGCCGTACTCGTTGGGCCGCCACTGGCCCTCCTCGCGCGAGTAGTCGAGGTAGAGCATCGACGCGACGGCGTCGACCCGCAGGCCGTCGACGTGGTACTCCTCGCCCCAGAACAGCGCGTTGGCCACCAGGAAGTTGCGCACCTCGCGACGCCCGAAGTCGAACACGTAGGTGCCCCAGTCCGGGTGCTCGCCGCGCAGCGGGTCGGCGTGCTCGTAGAGCGGGGTGCCGTCGAACCGGGCCAGTGCCCACGCGTCCTTGGGGAAGTGCGCGGGGACCCAGTCGATGATCACGCCGTACCCGGCCTGGTGCAGCCGGTCGATGAGGTACTTCAGGTCGTCCGGCGAGCCGAAGCGGGCGGACGGCGCGTAGTAGGAGCTGACCTGGTAGCCCCAGCTGCCGCCGAAGGGATGCTCGGCGACCGGCATCATCTCGACGTGCGTGAACCCGGTCTGGCCCAGGTAGTCGACCAGCTGGTCGGCGATCTCGCGGTACGACAGGCCCTTGCGCCAGGAGCCGAGGTGCAGCTCGTAGATGCTCATCGGCGCGGCGTGCCACGCGGTCTGCGCGCGGCGTTCCAGCCATGCGGCGTCCGCCCACTCGTGCGTCGAGTGGTGCACCCGTGAGGCCCAGCTGGGCGGGACGTCGGTGGCGAACGCGAACGGGTCGGCCTTCTCGCGGGCCGTGCCGTCCGGCCCGGTGACCAGGAGCTTGTAGTACGCGTCGGGCGCGACGCCGGGGATGAACAGCTCCCAGACGCCGGTGCTGCCGATGGAGCGCAGCGGGTACTGCCGGCCCGACCAGTGGTCGAAGTCGCCCTGCACCGTCACGCCGCGGGCGTTGGGCGCCCAGACCGCGAACGAGACGCCCTCGACGGTGCCGTGCGCGGTGTCGTAGCGCCGGACGTGTGCGCCGAGCACGTCCCACAGCCGCTCGTGCCGGCCCTCGCTGATCAGGTGGCAGTCGAGCTCGCCGAGGGTCGGGAACCACCGGTACGGGTCGTCGACGACGTGGCTGTTGCCGTCCTCGTAGGTGACCTCGAGCTGGTAGTCCGGCACCCCGCCCTCGAGCACGGCGCCGTAGAGGCCCTCGTCGGCGAGCCGGCGCATCGGGGTGCGGGCACGGGTGCCCTCGGCGATCACCTCGACAGCGGTGGCGTGCGGGTAGTAGGCGCGCACCACCACGTGCTTGTCGTCGACGGGATGGGCGCCGAGGAAGGAGTGCGGGGAGTGATGGGTGCCGGCCAGCAGCCGCGCCACGTCGGCGGGGTCGACGGTGGGTGCCGGTTTCTGGGTGCTCATCTCGGTGCTCCTTCGTGTCTGCCTCAGCCTAGGGTGCTGCGGACGCGGATGGGGATCAGCCGGTGCCGCACACCGCGGCCACGGTGGCGAGCGGGATGCGTACGCGGTCCGGCCGGTACGCGCTCTCGTACCCGACCTCGTAGAGGGCCTTGTCGAGCACCAGCGCGTCCAGCACGCACGGGTCGACGGTGTCGGGACGGACGAGCCGGTAGCCCTCGAGGAACATCTCGCCGGCGCGCGCCGCCCAGCCGGCCGGCGGTGCCATAGCTGCGTTCCAGCGGGCAGCGTACTCGAAGGAGCGCAGCACGCCGGCGAGGTCGCGCAGGGGGGTGTCCGGCAGGGAGCGCTCGGCCAGCGGCCGGCGCGGCTCGCCCTCGAAGTCGATCAGCCGCCAGCCGTCGTCGGTGAGCAGCGTTTGCCCGAGGTGCAGGTCGCCGTGGATCCGTTGAACGGGGAGCACGCCGTCGTGCCGCGCCAGGGCGGCGTACACGTCCCTGGCCGCGGCGTCGTACGGCTCGAGCGGGGCGAGTCCGTCGAGGGCGTCCAGCCGCCGGGTCAGCCTGGCCGCGAGCTCCTCGGCGAACGCCGGCCGGCGGGTCGTGCCGAACGCGTCGGCGAGCTCGTCGTGCACGGCGCCCAGCGCGATGCCCAGCTCGTAGGCCGCTCCGGGGAAGTGCCGCTCCGGTTCTCCGGCGGCGCGCCGCCCGGCGTCCTGCAGCGCCACCTGGAAGCCGTCCACGCCGGGCACGTAGCGGTGCACGACCACGGCGTCCACCGGGCCGCTGCCGAGGTCGAGCCGCGACCAGCCGGACAGCCGGGCGACCTGCCGCGAATGCAGCAGCGCGCGCCCGATCGCCACCTCCGGGTTGTCCCCCTCCTCGAGGCGCCGGATCACCTTCACGACGTGGCGGCCCACCATCAGGGTGGTGTTGGACTGGTCGCCGGACGCCGGTCGCGCGAGGGCTGGCTCGAGCGGGTCGTGGTCGATCCAGCGGTGGCTCACGACGGAGGACGGCCGGCTCAGCAGCCCGAGCGCGAGGGGCGCGGTGGCCGGGTGCGTGAGGGCGTCGAACCAGGTCCGGTCCCCGCTGTGGATGGGGTCGGCGACCGGTCCGCGGCCCTCGGCGGACGCCATCGGGACGAGGTAGCGCGTGTCCCGGCCGCGGTCGTCGGTCGCGGTGACGACGGTCGTCGCGACGGTGACGCCGTCGGCCTCCTGCACCGGGCCGACGACGCGAACCGCCACCCGCGTGCTCGGTGACAGCCGGCCGGCGAACCAGCGACGACGGCCGAGCCAGGCCGCGAGCGGCCCGAGTGGCGGCGGTCTCACCAGCGCTGCACCCGCAGGACGTGCGCCGGCTCACGCCCGGGATCTAGCTGGACGAAGTTGGCCTCGCCCCACTCGTACTCGTCGCCGGTGAGCTCGTCGACGACAGTGAACCGCTCGGACCAGTCCATGCCCAGCTCGGGCATCGTGAGGCGCACGGTGGTCTGCTGGGTGTGGTGGCTGTCCAGCGAGCAGCACACGAGCACGGTGTCGCCGCTGCGCGGGTCGCGGCGGGAGAACACGATGATGGCGTCGTTGTCGCTGTGGTGGAACACCAGGTTGGCGACGCTGCCGGTGATCGCCGGGTGCTCCCGGCGGATCGCGTTGAGCCGGCTGATGAAGCCTTCGAGGCTGCGCCCCTCGTCGACGGCGCGCCGCCAGTCACGCGGGCGCAGCTGGTACTTCTCGCTGTCCAGGTACTCCTCGCTGCCGGCCTTGACCGCCACGTGCTCGAACAGCTCGTAGCCGCTGTAGACGCCCCACGAGCCGGACATCATCGACGCCAGCACGGCGCGGATCTTGAACATGTCCGGGCCGCCGTACTGGAGGGAGGCATGCAGGATGTCGGGGGTGTTCACGAACAGGTTCGGGTTCAGGAACGCCGCGGAGGCCACCAGGTCGCGACCGAACTCCTCCAGCTCCCACTTCTCGGTGCGCCACGTGAAGTAGGTGTACGACTGCGAGAAGCCGCGGGCGCCCAGGGCCTTCATCATCGCGGGGCGGGTGAACGCCTCGGCCAGGAAGACGACGTCCGGGTAGTCGCGCTTGACCCGCCAGATCAGCCAGTGCCAGAAGTTCACGGGCTTGGTGTGCGGGTTGTCGACGCGGAACACGTGCACGCCGTGCTCGACCCAGAACCGGACCACCCGGTACACCTCGTCGTACAGCCCGGCGGGGTCGTTGTCGAAGTTCAGCGGGTAGATGTCCTGGTACTTCTTCGGTGGGTTCTCGGCGTACGCGATCGTGCCGTCGGCCAGCGTCGTGAACCACTCGGGGTGCTCCTGCACCCACGGGTGGTCCGGCGCGCACTGCAGCGCCAGGTCCAGCGCGACCTCGAGACCGAGCTCGGCGGCCCGGTCGACGAACGCGTCGAAGTCGTCGATGCCGCCCAGCTCCGGATGCACGGCGTCGTGGCCGCCGTCCTTCGAGCCGACCGCCCACGGCGAGCCGCAGTCGTCGGGACCGGCGACCAGCGAGTTGTTGGGCCCCTTGCGGTTGACCTCGCCGATCGGGTGGATCGGCGGCAGGTAGACCACGTCGAAGCCCATGGCCGCGACCCGCTCGAGGTCCTTCGCCGCGGTCGCGAAGGTGCCGTGCACCGGCGTGCCGGCGGCGTCCCGGCCGCCGGTCGACCGCGGGAACAGCTCGTACCAGGCGCCCACGGCGGCCCGCGGCCGGTCGGCCCACAGCCGGTATCGCGGGGAGGAGGTGACCAGCTCGCGCACCGGGTGACGATGCATGACCGCGTCGACCTCGTCGCTGAGTGCCTCCGCGACCCGGCCGTCGAGGCCGAGGGTGGTGTCGGCGAGGTGGGTCGCGGCGTCCCGCAGCAGCGCGGCGTCGCGGTCGGCGCGGGGCAGGGCCGCGGCCGCCTCCCGCAGCACCCGCGCGCCGGTGGCCATGTCGTTGGCGAGGTCGGCCACACCTTGCCCGGCGAGCCGCTTGGCGGTCAGCGCGTGATGGAAGGTCGCCCACGGGTCGCTCCACCCCTCGACGCGGAACTCCCACTCGCCCTCGCCGTCCACCGGGAGGTCGACCCGCCAGCGGTCGCTGGAGACGCCTTCCATGCTCATCCGGCCCGCGAGCTGGTCGACGCCGTCCCGGCTGAGGACGACGGTGGCGCCGAGCGCGTCGTGGCCCTCGCGGAACACCGTCGCGGAGAAGCGCACGACCTGTCCGTCGATACAGCGCGCCGGGAAGCGCCCGCAGTCGACGACGGGGGAGACGTCCGTGATTCCGATTCGGTCCTGGGAGGTGGCGTGCTCGATCGCGGCTGCGTCCATGGCCCCATCCTCACACATCCACCGGTTCGTGCGAGGACCGCGGGACGGCGGCTACCGTTCGTCGGGGCCGGTGAGGGTGGCGATGGTCCAGCCGAACAGCAGCCTGGTGCCGGGCACGATGGGCACCTCCTGGTGCTGCTCGAGCCGGGTCCAGTCGGTGGCTCCCGGGGGCGCGACGTGCGTCCCGTTCAGCGAGCCCAGGTCGCGCAGCAGGATCTGCCCCTCGCGGCGGGAGATCAGCGCGTGCGCGCTGGACAGGACCGAGTCGGGGTCGACGACGGTCAGCGCCTCGGCCTCCCCGGACTGCACGCGCGGATCCTTCTGCGGCCGCCGCCCGATGACGTAGTCGCGGTCGAGGGCGAAGGTGCTGCCGTCGTCGAACACGATCGCCCCGCCGGACGACCCTGCCGGGGGCGCCGGCTGGGCGGGGGTGCCGATCAGCGGCAGCGGCTCCGGCGCGCCGGTGACCGGGACGTCGCGCAGGTCGATGCGCTCGTGGTCGGCGGCGGGCGTGAAGACGCCGGCCGCGTCGGACGCCGGCGCGCCGCCGTCCGGCACGCTCGCGGCGCCGGCCTCACCGGTCGCGGGCGAGGCCCACGCACCGGTCGACGCGACCGGCGGAAGGCTCTGCGGCTGGGCCTGGTGGGAGCCGGTCGGCGGCCCTGCCGGAGCGGCCTCCGGCTCCTCGGTCTCGTGGACCGCGGTGACCCCGGTGTCGGCGTCCGCCACGTGCCGCCGGCCGCCGCTGACCGGGTGCACCCAGGCGCCACCGCCCGGCACCACGCCGGCATCGAGGTCGAGCAGCTCGGCCAGCTGCAGCGGGTTGGCGACGGGCTGGTGGAAGCCGGCGAACACCGCCTGGGTCATCGAGAAGGGCACGGTGACGCCGAACTGGCCGTGCCCGGTGGCCGGGGCCACCTCGGAGCTGTTGCACACCGTCACCGGCCCGCGCAGCACCCCCTGGGCGCGCTCGCCGCTGACGACCAGCGCGGCGAAGGTGGTGCGGGGGTGCGCGTCGAGCACCTCCTGCAGCGGCTCGAGCGCGGTGGCTGTGTCGGCGCCGGCCGGGTCGCTGCCCGGCTCGATCTCCAGGAGCGCGCCGAGGGCCTCCCAGGCTTCCTGGTCGACCGGCGTACCGACCCACAGGATGCTCTCCCCGGAGCGGGCAACCATGCCGCTGCCCGGGACGACTTCATAACGCAGGCTCATCTCAACGCTTCCAGAGGGAGTCGAGGCGATCGGCAAGATCGCCGGCGGTCTTCGGCCGGTGCGGCGCCGATGCGTCGATGCAGTCGCGCACGATCTGCTCGATCGGGCCCGGCAGCCCCGCGGCGACGGTGGGGCCGCTGGACATGATCGCGGGCAGCGCGGTCGCGGGGTCGCTCTCGTCGACCTGCGGGTAGAGGGTCTGCCCGCTGGCCGCGAAGTGCAGGGTCGCGCCCAGCGAGAACAGGTCGCTGGCGCGGGTCGGTTCCTGGCCGGCCAGCACCGCCGGCGCCATGAACGCCAGGTGCGGGTGGCCCAGCCGGCCGGTGAGGGTCATTCCCGGGTTGAGGTAGGTGGCCAGGCCTGGGTCGGCGAGGCGCGCGCCGTCCGCGTGCAGGATGACGCCGGCGGGATGGATGTTGCGGTGCGCGATGCCGTGCTCGTGCAGGTCGTGGGCGCCTCGGGCAGCACACGACACGGCACGCAGCACCTCGGCGAAGGTGAGCTGCGACGCCGGGGCGGCGAGGCTGCCGCCCGGCAGGAACTCCATCGCGCAGTAGATGAGCCCGTCGTTGCGGCCGACCTCGATCTGCCGGACGAGAAACGGCGAGCGGACCGCCGCGATCTGCCGCAGTGCCGCCGACACCCGCTGCAGGGCGCCGTCGGAGTCGACCGCGGCGTCCGCGGCCAGCACCTTGAGCACGATCTCCGGGCCGACGTCGGAGAGCCGCTGCGGCGAGCGGGCGAGGACGAACGAGCCACTGCGCCCCAGGGGCCGCACGACGTCGAAGTCGGCGATCCGGCTGCGCGGTCCGGCAGGGCCGGCGGGTCCGTCGGATGTCATGGGCGCTCCTTGCTGTCCCGTACGACTCTAGTCGGCGAGGACGACCAGGCTGTAGGGCTCGAGCGACATCCGGTCCGCCACCGTCGTCCCCGGCGACGGGCCCGTGTCGTCGGCGGTGTCGACGAGCATCCGCCACGGGCCGCGATCGGCCGTCGGCAGCCGGAGGCCGGCGGTCTCGGCACCGCCGTTGAGTGCCAGGAGCAGGCTTCCGTGCCCCGGCGCCGCGGGCAGGTGCATCTGCAGCACCTTGTCGGCGGCATGCCAGTCGTGCGACGAGAGGACGCCGCCGTCCCGACCGAGCCACCGCACCGCGTGTCCACCGTCCTCGCCGGGATGCACCAGCCACTGGCCGTCGAACAGCGCCCCGTGCGCGCGTCGTACGGCGGTCACCGTGCGGACGAACCCGGTGAGCCGGTCAGCGTCCGGTGCCGCCGCCCAGGGCACCGCCAGGTGCGGCTGGTCCAGGCAGTAGGGGTTGTTGTTGCCGCGCTGGGTGCGGTCGCGCTCGTCACCCGCGGTGATCATCGGCGTGCCGGTCTGCAGCAGCAGGCAGACCAGCATGGACCGCTGGCGGCGCGCGCGCAGGCGGCGGATCTCGGGGTTGTCGGTCTCGCCCTCGACGCCGCTGTTCCACGAGTGGTTGTAGTCCGACCCGTCCAGCCCGTGCTCGCCGTTGTCGTCGTTGTGCTTCTCGTCGTACGCCACCAGGTCGTGCAGGGTGAACCCGTCGTGGGCCGTCACGAACCCGATCGAGCTGGTCGCCGGGCGGCCGCCCCACAGCGCGCGGTCCCCGGCCAGCGCCGTCGCCAGCTCGGCGCGCGAGCCGTGCCCGGGCCGCCAGTAGTCGCGTACGGCGCGGCGGAACCGGTCGTTCCACTCCGCCCACGGCGTCCCCCGGGTCGGCGTGGTGAAGCCGCCGAGCTGGTAGCCGCCGTGCCCCAGGTCCCACGGCTCGGCGATCAGCAGCCGGTCGCCGAGCAGCTCGTCCTCGCCGATCCGGCGCAGCAGCGGATGGTCGGCGGAGAAGTCCGGCCGCCGTCCGAGCACCGGCGCCAGATCGAAACGGAAGCCGTCGACGTCGGTCATCGCGACCCAGTGCCGCAGGGAGTCGACGACGAGGTCCTGGACGAACGGATCACCGGCGTCCAGGGTGTTCCCGCAGCCGCTGGCGTCGACGTACTCGCCGCCGTGCGCGAGGTAGTAGGCGTGGTTGTCCAGGCCGCGGAGGTGGTACGTGGGATCCCCCGACGCCCCCTCGCAGGTGTGGTTGTAGACGACGTCCAGGACCAGCTCGATGCCCGCCGCGTGCAGCGCCGCCACCGCGCCGGCGATCTCGTCCCACTGCGCTCCGGCGTCCCGCGACGTGCAGTACGACGGCATGGGGGAGAAGAACCCCATCGGGTTGTAGCCCCACACGTTGCGCCGGCCGCGCCGCACCACCGCGATCTCGGACGCCCAGTGCGCCACCGGGAGCAGCTCGAGGGTGCTGACTCCCAGCCGCTGCAGGTGCTCGATCAGGAACCGGGAGCGCAGCGCCGAGAAGGTGCCCGCGGCCCGCGGCTCGACGTCCGGCAGCAGCGCGGTCAGCTGGCCCAGGTGCGCTTCGTAGATCACCCGGCCGCCGGGCGGCAGCGGCGGCCGCGACGACGCGACGGCCGGGCGGGCGGCGCACACCACCGACCACGGCGCGACGCGCAGCGTGTCCCGCGGATCGGGGGAGCCGTCGGGCGCGACGTCCCGCAGCTGCTCCATGGCGACCAGGCCGCGGCGCGAGCCCTCGTCGATCAGCCGGGCGTACGGGTCGAGCAGCAGCTTCGCCGGGTTGGCGCGCAGTCCCACCGCCGGCTCGTGCGTGCCGTGCACGCGGTAGCCGTACCGGGCGCCGGGACCGACGTCCGCCCACGCCTCCCAGCACCCGTCCGGATGCGGGGTCATCTCCACGCGGCGCTCGCGCACGCGGGCGCGGTCGGCGTCCGCCTCGATCAGGCACAGCTCGACGCGCTCGGCGACGCGGCTGCGCACCCGGAACATGGTGCCGCCGCGCCCGTCCGGGCAGGCGCCGAGCGGGCGGTCAGGCGTGGGGGACACGGACCCGACGCTACCGGGTGGCGCGCCCTAGGGTTTGATGGACGGGTGCAGACACCCGGCCCCCTGGACGGCTACGAGTCGGATCCCGACCTCGTCATCGACATGCACGAGGTCTCCGTGCGGCGCGGCGCGAGCACGCTGCTGCGCAACCTCTCGTGGCAGGTCGAGCTCGACGAGCGCTGGGTCGTGCTGGGGCGCAACGGTGCGGGCAAGACGACGCTGCTGCAGCTCGCCGCGGCCCAGATGCACCCTTCTGGCGGAACGGTCCATGTGCTCGGCGAGCGCATCGGCGCGGTCGACGTGTTCGAGCTGCGCCCGCGGATCGGGCTGGCCTCGGCCAGCATCGGCAGCCGGGTCCCGCCGCGCGAGAAGGTCGTCGACATCGTGCAGTCGGCCGGCTACTCGGTGATCGGCCGCTGGCGCGAGCAGTACGACGCCATTGACTCCGACCGCGCGCTCGAGCTGCTCGAGCAGTGGGGCATCGCCCGGCTGGCCGACCGCGAGTTCGGCACGCTCAGCGAGGGCGAGCGCAAGCGGACGCAGATCTGCCGGGCGCTGATGACCGACCCCGAGATGCTGCTGCTGGACGAGCCGGCGGCGGGTCTCGACCTGGGCGGCCGGGAGGACCTGCTCGGCAGGTTGACGCAGTTCGCCGCCGACCCGTACGCGCCGGCGATCGTGCTGGTCACCCACCACGTGGAGGAGATCCCCCGGGGGTTCACCCATGTGCTGATGCTGCGCGACGGGGAGGTCGTCCGCCAGGGCCTGCTGGAGCAGGAGATGAGCGAGCAGGCGATCAAGGACACCTTCGGCGTCGACGTCTACCTCACCCAGCGGCGGGGCCGCTACTTCGCCTCCATCGGGTAACGCATACTTCCTCCAGCCCCAACCGACGGCGTCCCGGTGCTCCGGCGTACGCCGCAGAATCGAAAGGAACCCCGCCCATGGGTGAATTCGTACGCCTCGAGGTCGAAGACGGCATCGCCACCATCCGCCTGGACCGGCCCAAGATGAACGCGCTGAACCGCCAGGTGCAGGAGGAGATCCGCGCGTGCGCGCTGGAGGCGACGGCGAACGACGACGTCAAGGCCGTCATCGTCTACGGCGGCGAGAAGGTCTTCGCCGCCGGCGCCGACATCAAGGAGATGGAGGCCATGAGCTATCAGGACATGGTCTCCCGCTCGCACGAGCTGCAGGCCTGCTTCACGGCCGTCGCCGACATCCCCAAGCCGACCGTCGCCGCGATCACCGGCTACGCGCTCGGTGGCGGCATGGAGCTGTCGATGTGCTGCGACATCCGGATCTGCGCCGACAACGCCAAGGTCGGCCAGCCGGAGATCCTGCTCGGGATCATCCCCGGCGGCGGCGGCACCCAGCGCCTCGCGCGTCTCGTGGGCCCGTCGAAGGCCAAGGACATCAACTTCACCGGCCGCTTCGTGGACGCCGAGGAGGCGCTGCGCATCGGCATGGTCGACAAGGTCGTCCCCGCGGAGCAGGTCTACGAGGCCGCGAAGGAATGGGCCGGGCAGTTCCGCAACTCCGCGACCCTCGCGCTGCGCGCGGTCAAGGCGGCCGTGGACGGCGGTCTCAACGGGGACCTTGCGACCGGCCTGAAGCTCGAGAGCCACCTGTTCGCATCGCTGTTCGCCTCCGAGGACCGCGCGATCGGCATGCGCTCGTTCGTGGCGAACGGGCCGGGCAAGGCCGAGTTCACCGGTCGCTAGCCCACACCGCTCGCGGTGGGTTGCACCCCGCTATCGGCCGTCTAGCGGGGTAGAACCCACCGCGAGACGGGATAGCGGGGCGTGACCCGCCGCAGCAGGATCAGCCGCAGCAGCCGCCGCCGCAGCAGCCGCCACCGCCGCCGGGCTGGGCGTCGGCCTGCGCCGCCACCTGGGCCAGCACCATCTCGAGCGTGGAGACGTCCTGCGCGCCGGAGATGCCCCAGCGGGACGCGAACACGTAGGTGGGCACCGACGTGATGCCGGCCGCGCGGGCCGCCTCCTGCTGCTCGATCACTTCCTCGATCCCGTCCTCGCCGGCCAGGTAGTCGGTCACCGACACCTCGAGGCCGGCCTGGTCGCACAGCCGCTGCAGAACGGCGTCGTCGCCGATGTCCTTGCCGTCGGTGAAGTGCGCGGCCATCAGCAGCTCGACGAGCGACGCCTGGACGCCGAGGTCGCGCTCGCCGGCAAGCCGCAGGAGGCGGTGCGCGGCGAGGGTGTTGGCCGCGAGGGCGCCATCGAAGTCGAGGTCGATGCCGTCGGTCGCGGCGATCTGGGTGATGTGCGCGGTCGTCTGCGCCGCCTGCTGCTCGCCGCCGAACTTCTCGATCAGGGTCGGCATCAGCTCACAGGACTCCAGCGGGGCCTCCGGGTCGAGCTGGAAGGGCATGTACCGCACGCGAACCTCGCCGCCGGCGGCGGAGAAGCGCTCGACGGCAGCGTCGAGACGCCGCTTGCCGATGTAGCACCAGGGGCACACGACGTCGGCGTACACGTGGACGTCGACCGGGCCGGCCGGCGCCGCGCCGGACACGACCGCGTCGTCCGCGGCGGGGGAGCAGACTCCGCCGCAGCCGCCGGCGCCGCATCCGCAACCTCCCGCGGTGGCGTCGTGCTGGTGGGTGTCGTTCTGGGTATCTGCTGGGCTCGTCACGACCAACAGCGTACGCCTGACCCGCCGACGACCGACGCCCCAGGCCGGTGTGGCCTGGGGCGTCGGTCGGGTGTCGTGCAGGTGCCGCTAGTGGTGCCCGGCACCGACCTCGTCGTGCTCGATGCCGCGCTCGGCCAGCCCTTCCGGGGTCGGGGGGACCGGCGGTGTCTCGATCGGGAAGAAGAACCCGCGGATGGCGCGGCCGGCGCCGCCCACCTTGTTCATCTTCTTCGGCACGGCCGCACCGCCGTAGACGAGATGCGAGTGGCCGTGCGCGTCGACCGGGCCCAGCGGCTGGTGCCGCTCGAAGTACTGGCCCTCGGGCGAGCGCACCAGGATGCCGGTCTCGATGCCGTGATCGAGCACCTGGCGATCGTGCTGCTGCAGGCCGAGGCAGATCCGGTACGTCACCCAGTAGGCGATCGGCGGCAGGATCAGCAGGCCGATGCGGCCGATCCAGGTCATCGCGTTGAGCGAGATGTCGAACTTCTCGGCGATGATGTCGTTGCCGGCGGACGCCGACAGCACCAGGTAGAACATGATCGACATGGCACCCAGCGCGGTGCGCACGGGCACGTCACGCGGCCGCTGCAGCAGGTTGTGATGCGCGTTGTCGCCGGTCAGCTTGCGCTCAATCATCGGGTAGAGGATCAGCCCGATGATGAACGGGGCGAGCACGTTGATGCCGAGGAAGATCTCCGGGATCGTGATGTTGAAGACCCGGATCTCCCAGGCGGGGAAGAGCCGCGCCAGGCCGTCCGACCAGAACATGTACCAGTCCGGCTGGGAGCCGGCGGAGACCTGCGACGGGTTGTAGGGGCCGAACAGCCAGTAGGGGTTGATCTGCACGAGGCCGCCGAGCAGCGTGATCACGCCGAACACCAGCATCGACAGGGACGCACCCTTGGCCGCGAAGATCGGGTAGAAGCGATGCCCGACCACGTTGTGCTCGGTCGCCTTCGGGCCGGGCCACTGGGTGTGCTTCTGCTTGAACACCAGCAGCACGTGCACGCCGATCAGCGCCAGGATGATGCCCGGCAGCAGCAGCACGTGCAGGATGTAGAACCGCCCGATGATCAGCTCGCCGGGGAACTCGCCGCCGAACACCGCGTAGTGGATGAACGTGCCGAGGAACGGGATCGACAGGATGATCGCCGAGACGATGCGCAGGCCCGTGCCCGAGAGCAGGTCGTCGGGGAGCGAGTAGCCCATGAAGCCCTCGGCCATGCCGAGGAACAGCAGGACGACGCCGATCAGCCAGTTGGTCTCCCGCGGCTTGCGGAACGCGCCGGTGAAGAACACGCGGCACATGTGCACGAGGATCGCCGACATGAACAGCAGCGCCGCCCAGTGGTGCATCTGGCGGATCAGCAGACCGCCGCGGACGTCGAAGGCGATGTGCAGCGACGACTCGTACGCCGCCGACATCGGCACGCCCTGCAGCGGCACGTAGCTGCCGTTGTAGACGACCTCCTTCATCGAGGCGTCGAAGAAGAACGTCAGGTAGGTCCCGGTCAGCAGCAGCATGATGAACGCGTACATCGCGATCTCACCCAGCATGAACGACCAGTGGTCGGGGAAGACCTTGTTGAGCATGCGGCGCGTGGGCGCCGCCATGGTCATCCGGTCGTCGACCTCTCCCGCGATTGCCGCGGCCTTGTTGGCCGGCTTGCGGGACGTGACGGTGGCGTTACTTGGCATTCTTGGTCACCCCAAACCGGCGATCCCAGAAGGCCGGCCCGACCGGCTCGCGGAAATCGCTCTTAGCGACGAAGTATCCCTCGTCGTCGACATCAATCGGAAGAGCCGGCAGCGAACGAGTTGCCGGACCGAACACCGGCTTGGCGTCCTGGGTGATCTGGAACTGGCTCTGGTGGCACGGGCAGAGGATCTTGCCGGTCTCCCGCTCGTACAGCGAGACGGGGCAGCCGAGGTGCGTGCAGATCTTCGAGTACGCGACGTACTCGTTCCAGCGGGCCGAGCCGCCCCAGTCCTTGTCCACGTTCATCGGCCGGGCCTTGAACTTCTCGGCCTGGTCGTGGTGCATGCGGATGAGCATGGTCGGGGTGTCGGACTGGTGCGCCATGTTCTCGGTGAACGGGTAGACCGTCTCCATCGAGCCGGGCTCCATGTCGCCGGGACGGACCGGCGTGCCGTTGGCGCGCAGCAGGCGGGTGCCCTTCTTCCACGCGGTGTGGAACAGGGCGTGGTCGTTGTAGGGGTTCTTGATCAGGCCGCCGAGCGAGAACACGGTGGCCAGGCCCAGAACGCCACCGGCGCCGAGCAGCGAGTTGCGGATCATCTTGCGACGGCCGAGGCCGAGCGACTCCGCGCCGGCCATGAGGGTCGCCGCGGTCGCGCGGCGCTCGATCTCCGGCGACGCGCCCTCGTGACGCTCCTGGATCGCGACCTCGTGCGGCATCAGCTTCTTCGCCCAGATCACCAGGCCGGCACCCAGCAGCGCCAGCGACCCGCCGAGGGTCAGGCCGAGCAGCGGGGTGTACCACAGCGCGAGGTTGCTGGTGTCGGTCGGCGCCTCGGCGTTGACCTTCCACGGCCAGAAGAGGAAGAGCCCGACGAACGCCAGGCCGAGGACGGCCGCGAGGGTGAAGCACAGCGCCACCCGGCGCTCGGCGCGCTTCTCGCCGCGTGAGCCGGCCTCGAAGGGGTACTCCTGCGAGATCACCCGGACGTGGTCCAGGTCGCCGCCGAGCTCGACGAGCTCGGCGGTCGTCATCTGCGAGAGCCGCTCGTCGCTGACCGTCGCGGTGTGCTTGGACGCCGTGTACTCACGGGCGACGCCGGCGGGGGAGTCGTCGTGTGCCGGCTCGTCGGCCGGAGGCACCGTCGGCTCGTCGGCCGGCGGCTGGTTGAAACCGCTCATGACTTACCTGCAATCCAGATCGTTCCGACGAGAAGGACGCTCATGGCGCCGAGCCAGATGACGAGGCTCTCGGGAACGGGACCGGTGCGCCCGATCGAGGCACCGCCCGGGTTGTTGTTCTTCTTGAGCATCTCGACGTACGCGATGATGTTCTTCTTCTCCTCATCGCTGAGCTGGTTGGGCCCGAAGACGGGCATGTTCTGCGGACCGGTCAGCATCGCGGCGTAGATCTGCGCCGGGGAGGCGTTCTTCAGCGCCGGCGCGTGCTTGCCCGAGGACAGCGCGCCGCCCTGCGCGGTGAAGCTGTGGCACGAGGCGCAGTTCAGCCGGAACAGCTCGCCACCGTCCGCGAGGTTGGCCTTCGAGAGGTCCTCCTCGGTCACCTTGGGGGTCTCCGGGCCGCCGTACTGGCCGACGTACGCCGACAGCGCGGCGATCTGGTCGTGATCGAAGAACACCTGCTTGCGCGGTGCCTGCGGGCCCTGCTGGGCCATCGGCATGCGGCCGGTGGAGACCTGGAAGTACACGGCCGCCGAGCCGACGCCGGCCAGGGCGGGCCCACGGTCGGTGACGCCTTCGAGGTTGGCGCCGTGGCAGGTGATGCACGACTTGTCGTAGATCTCCTGGCCGGCCTTGATCTGGTCGGAGGCGCCGGACGTCGGCTCCTCGGCCACGCCCGGCGTGGCCATCGAGTACATCGTTCCGACGACGGCGAGGGCACCGGCCAGGGCCCCGGCGCGGCGTACGACGCCCTTGCGCGCGGTGCGCTTCTCGGCGGCCTTCGCGGCAGCCTGGGAGGGCTTCACGGTGGCGCTCATGATCGGTTCACCTGGTCTCCGGTCGTGGTCGTGGTCGTGGGGGCGGGGAGGGCGAGAGGTCATCGGGCGGCCTACTGCCACGTCATGATGTAGATGACCGTGAACAGGCCGATCCAGACGACGTCGACGAAGTGCCAGTAGTACGACACGACGATGGCCGAGGTCGCCTGCGCGGGCGTGAAGCGGCCCATGGTGGAGCGGATCAGGATGAAGACGAATGCGACCAGGCCGCCGATGACGTGCAGCCCGTGGAATCCGGTGGTCAGGAAGAACACCGAGCCGTAGATGCTCGAGGAGATCGTCGTGTGGTGCTCGGTCACCAGGACGACGTACTCGTTGGCCTGGCCGAGGACGAAGATCAGGCCCATCAGGAAGGACAGGGAGTACCAGCGCCGCAGGCCGAAGGCGTCACCCCGCTCGGCGGCGAACACGCCGAACTGGCAGGTGACCGACGAGGCGACCAGGATCACCGTGAACACCAGCGCATAGATGTGGTTCAGCTCCGTCGGCGGCGGCGGCCACGCCTCCTGGCCGTGGATGGCCTTCGCCGTGAAGTACATGGCGAAGAGCCCGGCGAAGAACATCAGCTCGCTGGAGAGCCACACGATCGTCCCGACGCTGACCATGTTCGGTCGGGAGAGCGAGTGCAGCTGCTCTGACTTGAAGGCGGGGGTTGCAGTCGTCACGCGCGTAATTATGGCCCCTTGCGTTCGCTCAGTGTGAACCGGGGTGGGGCGATTCGCGGACTTTCTTTTCGGCCTAGGCTCAGAAGCCGTGCAGACGTTGTTCGCCATCGGTGTCGACCCCGCCGACCTCCCGCCGTTCACGGTGGGCGCGCTGTTCACCCAGTCGTCGGTGGACCCGCTGCTGGTCACCGGGGTGGTGCTGGTGGCGGCCGCCTATCTGCTCGGTGTGGAGCGGCTGCGCCGCGGTGGGGTGCACTGGCCGGTCGGGCGCACCGTCTCGTTCCTGGTCGGCGGACTGGGCACCTTGTCCTTCGTGACGATGTCCGGCGTCGGCGCGTACGACGAGACCCTGTTCAGCGTGCACATGGTGCAGCACATGGTGCTGGTGATGATCACGCCGATCTTCCTGGCGCTGGGCGCGCCGGTGACCCTGGCGCTGCGGGCGCTGCCCAAGGGGGGCCGTCGGCGGCTGACCGCCGTGCTGCACTGGCGAGTCGCTCGTTTCTACATGCATCCGCTCGTCGGTTTCCTGCTGTTCATCGGGAGCCCGTGGCTGCTGTACTTCACCGGTTGGTACGAGGCGTCGGTGGAGAACGTCTGGCTGCACGAGCTGCTGCACGTGCACTTCCTGGTGTCCGGCTGCATCTTCTTCTGGCCCCTGGTGGGGCTCGACCCGATCCCGGGACGGGTCGGCTACCCGTTCCGCATCCTCATCATGTTCGCGACCATGCCCTTCCACGCCTTCCTCGGGCTGACGATCATGCAGTACAGCTCGCTGCTCGCGGGTGGCTACTACCAGTCCCTGGACCTGCCCTGGAGCGACCCGTTCTCCGACCAGCGGGTCGGCGGGGGTCTGCTGTGGGCCTCGGGCGAGCTGGTCGGCCTGCTGATGGTCGGCGCGGCCCTGTACCAATGGATGCGGGCGTCCGAGCGCGAGGCCGCCCGCGAGGATCGGCGCCTCGATCGCGAGGAGGCGCTGCGGCTGCATGAGCAGGCCCAAGCCGCCCCGGAACCGCCCGCGCCCGGCGGGTAATCTGGTGCGCAGCCGCCCGGGCCCGCCCGGCGCCGCCCGATTCGCTGAAGGAAAGAACCGATTTCATGACGAATGACGCCCACGCCGACGACGAGCGCGCCCAGGTGCACACGGTGCTGCTGTACAGCCCGAAGGAGGAGCGGCGCCGCACGGTCCGCACCGCCATCGGTCGGCGTCCGGCCAAGGACGTGGGGCGTATCGAGTGGATCGAGTGCCTGACGTACGACGAGGTCATCGAGAACGTCGACCGCGGCGGGGTCGACCTGGCGATCCTCGACGGCGAGGCGCAGCCGACCGGCGGCATGGGGCTGTCGCGGCAGATGAAGTACGAGCTCGACGACTGCCCGGCCGTGCTGGTCGTCATCGCCCGCGAGGCCGACCGGTGGCTGGCCACCTGGTCGCTGGCGGATGCCACGCTGCTCTACCCGGTCGACCCGCTCACCGCGGGCGAGGTCGTCGCCCAGCAGCTGCGCAACCGCACCGCGGGTGTGCCCGTCCTGCGATGACCCGGCCGTCGCACACCTGGTCCGGCGTCCTGGGTGCGCTGCTGCGTGAGGGCTACCTGCCGCGGGAGGCGGCCGCCTGGGTGATGCGCGAGATCATGTCCGGCGGCGCGACCAACGCCCAGACGGCCGGTTTCGCCGTCGCCATGCGCGCCGCGGGCGAGAGCGCCGACGCCGTCGCCGGCATGGTCGACGTCATGCTCGAGAACGCCGCCCACGCGAGCGCGCCGGCCGGCTGTGTCGACATCGTGGGCACCGGCGGCGACCAGGCACACACCGTGAACATCTCGACCATGGCGGCGCTCGTCGCGTGCGGCGCCGGGGTCACGGTCGCCAAGCACGGCAGCCGCGCCGCGAGCTCGCAGTGCGGCTCGGCGGACGTCCTCGAGGCCCTTGGGGTGAACCTCGGGCTGGACGGCGACGGGGTCGCCCGCTGCATCGATGAGGTCGGCATCGGGTTCTTCTTCGCGCCGAACTTCCACTCCGGGCTGCGGTACGCCGGTCCGGCGCGCAAGGAGCTCGGCATCCCCACCGTCTTCAACTTCCTCGGACCGCTGTCGAACCCGGCGCGGCCGGACGCCATGGCCGTCGGCTGCGCCGACGTCCGGATGGCGCCCATCCTCGCCGACGTGATGCGGATGCGGGGGCTGTCGGCGCTGGTCTTCCGCGGGGACGACGGGCTCGACGAGCTCACCACCACCACGACGTCCCGCGTGTGGATGGTGCCTCGCGACGCGAGTGAGGTGCTGCAGCACGTCCTGGACCCCGCCCGGCTCGGGATCGACCCCGCACGTCCGGGGGACCTGCGCGGCGGCGACCCGCAGCACAACGCGGCCGTGGTGCGCGACCTGCTCGCGGGCGAGCCCGGCCCGGTACGGCACGCGGTGCTGCTCAACGCGGCCGCCGCGATCGTCGCCCACGACGGCGTCCCGGGCACCGGCGCCGAGCTCGACGAAGCGCTCGCGCAGGCGCTGCGCCGCGCGGCGGAGTCGATCGACTCGGGTGCCGCGGCCGACCGGCTGGCGCGCTGGATCGCGGTCAGCAACGAGAAGTAGCCGCGCGACCCGGCGAACGAGGCCGGGTGCGGCGCAACCGTGGCTTCGCGGCGAAAGCGGGTTTCGGCGAGGGCGGGGTTTCGCGGCGAAAGCGGGGAAACTTCCCCGTTCTGGCCGGCAAAGCCCGCTTCCACCCGCGATGCCCCTCGTTGCCGGTGGGCGCTCGGTCGAGCTTCAGTCGAGGCCGAGGCTGAAGGTCGACTCCAGATCGTGCTGCGAGAACGCCTGGAAGGCGATGTGCGTATCGGTCTCGATCACGCCCTCGGCCTTGTTGATCTCGCCGGAGACGACGCGCGCGATGTCCTCGAACTCCCGCACCCGCACGATGGCGATCAGGTCGACGCCGCCCGCGACGGAGTACACCTCGCTCACGCCGTCGATGGCGGCCAGCCGCGCGGCGGTCTCGGGGATCTCGCTCGTGGCGGCGGTGATCATGACGATCGCGGTGATCACGGTGCGTCTCCTCGGTAGGCGGTGCGGGCACCTGTGATGGTAGCGGGCGGGGCGCTCGGGCCAGGCGCGCCCGGTGCGGCGCCCTGCAGCCAGGAGGCCCACCGGTCGGCGCCGCGGGACGGGCTGGACAGCTCGCCGTCGAGCTCCACGAGGCGGGCCCCCGAGGTGCGCATCCAGCGCAGGATCACCCGCGTCTCCTCGTGCTCGTGCCCGATCGCGGTGGCGGGATCGTCGTCGGTGTGCTGCTGCACGCCGCGCAGGCCCTTGACCATCGGCAGCACCGCGCTCGCCCGGTCGGCGGTCGCCGCCGCGACGAGCCGTCCCCGGCAGACGACCGCGACGTGCCAGCTGCCGGCGACGCCCGGAGCCGCGAGCACCATCCGGTCGATCCCGGCGATGCGAGTCAGCTGCTGGGTGCGGATGAGCGCGGCGACCAGGGCTCGCGCGCGGTCGCGGGTGACCGCGGCGTCCTCGTACCGGCTGGCGCGCGCCAGCCGGTCGATGCGGCCCAGCAGCGGCCCCACCACCGCGGACGGGTCGTGCTCGATCGCGTCGAGCAGCGGACGGAGCGTGGCGGCGTACGCCGCGGGCGCTACCTCACCGGTGCACGGCGCTACGCACCGCTGCAGGTCGCGCAGCGCGCACGGGCTGGGCGCCGAGTGGACGGTGATCCGGTCGGTGCAGCGGCGCAGCGGCACCGACTCGTAGATCGCGCTGAGCGCGTCGTCGGCCACCCGCCGGGACGGGAACGGCCCGATGTGCGCCGAGCCGTCGAGCCGCCAGCGGTTGACCACGCTCAGCCGCGGAAAGCGCTCGTCGGTGAGCCGCAGCCACACCGCGGACCGCCCGCGCTTGGAGCGCTTGTTGTAGCGCGGTTGCAGCGCGTCGATCAGCCGCAGCTCGCGCACCTGGGCCTCGAGATCGTGCGCGCACTCGACGGCGTCGACGCGCTCGGCCAGGCGCACCATCTCCCGCATCCGGGCCCGCGGCTCGCTGGCGGTGAAGTAGCTGCGGACCCGGCGCCGCAGGTGTGCGCTCTTGCCGACGTACAACGCCTCGCCGCGCGCATCGCGGAAGATGTAGACGCCGGGGCCGATCGGCAGCCCGTCCGCGAGCCGGCGCTTGCTGCGCTGCGCAGGCGTGGTCTCGCGGGTGAGAGCGAGCAGCTCGTCCAGCGTGTGCACGCCCGTCGAGCCGACCCGCTCGAGGAGCGCGTGCAGCACGTCGACGGTGGCGCGAGCGTCGTCGAGCGCGCGGTGGACCGGCCGGGTGCGGGCGCCGAGATGCATCGCGAGCGTCTCGAGCCTGCAGTTGGGCACCTCGTCGGCGCCCAGCACCCGGCGCGCCAGCGGCACCGTGTCGAGGACCTGGTGCCGGGGCCACGCCAGCTCGAGGTCTCGCGCGGCCGCCTTCAGGAACCCGACGTCGAAGCGGGCGTTGTGCGCCACGAGGACGTCGGCCGGAGTCAGGCTCGCGAACTCCAGGAAGGCGGGCAGGACCGAGGCGATGGTCGGAGCGCCGCAGACCATGGAGTCGGTGATGCCGGTCAGCACCTGGACGTAGGGGTCGATCGCCGTGCGTGGGTCGACCAGCGTGCGGAACTCGCCGAGCACCTCGCCGCCGCGCACCTTGACCGCGCCGATCTCGGTGATCGCGTCGTGCTTCGCCGAGCCGCCGGTGGTCTCCAGATCGACCACGACGAAGGTGGTCGCCTGCAGGGACTGGCCGATGTCGTCGAGCGAGAGCTGGTGGTGCGGGGCGGGCATGACGAGCACCGTAGGGGAGGGGCCCGACAGGATTCGGCATCTCGAAATCTGTCGGCGCGCCCCGTTAGCGTCCCGGTCATGATCATCGACTGCAACACCTGCCAGGCGGCGCCGGATGCCTGCCGCAACTGTGTGATGTCCGTGCTGCTGGACGCCGATCCGATGGGCATCGAGCTGGACGACGCCTCGGCCGACGCGCTCGGCGTCCTCGCCGACGAGGGGCTCGTGCCGCCGCTGCGGCTCGTGCCGCTGCTGAGCCCCGAGGAGGCCGACCGCCGCGGCTGGCGTGCGGGGTGAGCCGACACGCCCCGGCCGCAATTGTCTCGAACTGGTTACGCCTGTAACCTGTTCGTGGCCAACCGGGCATCCAGGGAAGCACCCGCGTCCCACCGGCGGCCACCGCCGAGACGTCGTGGACGTGCCGGGGACCCACATGAGTTCTGGGGTGAATCGGGGCACAGCTCCGTAGGGCGACCTTCCCCGCCCGAATCCGTCAGCTAACTCGGTAGGCGGATGTGAGGAAGAGGAGCCAGGCCCTCGTGGCTTTCACCACCACTCGCGCGCGTCGAGCAGTCGGCGTAGCCGCAGTCGCCACCTCGTGCGCCTTCGGATTGATGCTCAGCCCGGTCGCCGCGAACGCCGATCCGGCCGCGGACAAGGCGGGCGTGCAGGCGCAGATCGTCCAGACCCAGCACGATCTCGAGGTCATCAGCGAGCAGTACAACGACGCCAAGATCGCGCTCGATCAGCTGACCGCCCAGGCCGCCGCCGCGCAGGCCGCCGCCGCCCAGGCAGCCACCTCGCTCGGCGACGAGCAGCAGAAGGTCGCGCAGACCGGCGCGTCGCTGTACAAGGGCCCGACCCTGGCCGAGGCGCAGACGCTCATCGCGGGCTCCTCTCCGCAGGAGATCATCGACAAGCTGTCGACCCTCGACCAGATCTCCGAGCACTACGGCGAGGCGGTGCACGCGCTGCAGAGCGGGCAGAGCGCAGCAGCGGCCGCCCAGGCCGACGCGCAGCAGAAGGCCTCGGCCGCGGCCGCGACCGCGCAGGACCTCGCCGCGAAGAAGGCCGAGATCGAGGCCAAGCTGCCCGGGCTGCAGACGCAGCTCGCCTCGCTGACGGACGCCGAGCGCCAGGCGGTGCTCGCGCAGGCCGGCGGCCACGCGACCGGTCAGCCCGAGGCCGTCGCCGCGACGCAGCCCGC